>NZ_JBLWTA010000007.1:0-242219 GCF_048270365.1 Celeribacter sp. | reverse complement strand
GTCCGCACCGAAATCGGCCCGATCGCCAAACCGGACTTCATCCAATGGGCCCCGGGCCTGCCGAAAACCCGTTCGGGCAAAATCATGCGCCGCATCCTGCGCAAGATCGCCGAGAACGACACCGGATCCTTGGGCGACACCTCCACGCTGGCTGAGCCTGCTGTCGTCGAGGAGCTGATTGCGAATTCGCTGTACCAAAAATCTGCGTGACATTTTCGCAGATATGGTAGGCTTTTAGCATCACCCCCACGAAATGAGGGGTGATGCGCCTCTCAGCCAAGGGACCGGCAGGACCGGAAAACCGGGCTGATCAGGCAAAAAAGGGCGGGTCCCGCGAGGAGGCGGGGGTCGTGACTTAAAAGACCCGATTGGTTTCACGACCCTCGGGTAGGGACAAAAGGGAGGACCGCACTTATGGCGGATAATTCAGAAAACAATGCCTATTGGTCAGCGAACAAGCGGATCATCGGCATCTCTTTGGTGATTTGGTTCATCTGTTCTTTCGGCTTCGGCATTCTGCTGCGCCCGATGCTTGCGGGCATCAAGATCGGCGGCACGGATCTCGGCTTCTGGTTCGCCCAGCAAGGCTCGATCCTCGTGTTCCTCGTGCTCATTTTCTCCTACGCGGCGAAAATGAACAAACTCGACAAGCAACATGGCGTGGACGAATAAGGAGCATCACCAATGGATCAGTTTACCCTCAACCTGATCGTTGTGGGCGCGACCTTTGCGCTCTACATCGGCATCGCGATCTGGGCCCGCGCGGGTTCCACATCTGAATTCTATGCCGCTGGCCGGGGTGTGCACCCCGTTCTGAACGGCATGGCCACCGGCGCGGACTGGATGTCTGCCGCCTCCTTTATCTCCATGGCGGGGATCATCTCTTTCGGCGGGTATGACACCTCGGCCTACCTGATGGGGTGGACCGGCGGCTACGTGTTGCTCGCCATGCTTTTGGCCCCCTACCTGCGCAAATTCGGCAAATTCACCGTGCCGGAATTCATCGGCGACCGGTTCTATAGCCAGACCGCGCGCACCGTCGCCGTGATCTGTCTCATCGTCGCCTCCATCACCTATGTGATCGGCCAGATGACCGGCGTGGGCGTGGCCTTCTCCCGCTTCCTCGAAGTGGACAAGACCACGGGTCTGTTGATCGGTGCGGCCATCGTGTTCTTCTACGCGGTTATCGGCGGCATGAAGGGCATCACCTACACCCAGGTCGCGCAATACGTCGTTCTGATCATCGCCTACACCATCCCGGCGATCTTCATCTCGCTGCAGCTGACCGGCAACCCGCTTCCGCCGCTCGGCCTGTTCTCCGACCATGTTGGCACCGGCGAACCGATCCTCACCACGCTCAACGGCATGCTGCAGGATCTCGGCTTCTCCGAATACACCAAGCAAAGCGACACGACCCTGAACATGTTCCTGTTCACCGTGTCACTGATGATCGGTACTGCGGGTCTGCCGCATGTGATCGTGCGCTTCTTCACCGTGCCGAAAGTGTCTGATGCACGTTCGTCCGCCGGTTGGGCTCTGGTCTTCATCGCGCTTCTCTACCTCACGGCTCCGGCTGTTGCGGCCATGGCGCGCGTGAACCTGATCGACACCTTCTATCCGAACGGCACGCAAGCTGAGGCTGTTTCTCTCGAAGCCATCCAGAACGACGAAGCTCTCGACTGGGTGCGCAACTGGGAAACCACCGGTCTTCTCGCCTTTGACGACAAGAACGGTGATGGCCTGATCGAGTACAACGCCTCTGCAGAAAACGAACTGACGGTGAACCGCGACATCATCACGCTGGCGAACCCGGAAATCGCACGTCTGCCGAGCTGGGTGATTGCACTGGTTGCCGCAGGTGGTCTGGCCGCAGCACTTTCGACCGCTGCCGGTCTCTTGATGGCGATTGCCTCCGCTGTGTCGCATGACCTCATCAAGTCGCAGCTCAATCCGTCGATCTCGGAAAAAGGCGAGCTGATGGCCGCACGGATCGCCATGGCTGTGGCCATCGCCGTCGCAACCTACCTCGGCATGAACCCCCCGGGCTTCGCCGCGCAAACCGTGGCGCTCGCCTTCGGTCTGGCCGCCGCGTCGATCTTCCCGGCGCTGATGATGGGCATCTTCTCGAAGCGCATCAACAACAAGGGTGCCGTGGCCGGTATGGTCGCAGGTCTCGTGGTGACGATCGTCTACATCTTCCTGCACAAGGGCTGGTTCTTCATCACGGGCACCAACTCCTTCACCGATGCCGACCCGCTGCTGCTGTCGATCAAATCGACCTCCTTCGGGGCTGTCGGCGCCTTGATCAACTTCGCTGTCGCTTTCGTGGTGTCCAACGCCACCGACGAGCCGCCGGCGGAAATTCAGGATCTGGTGGAAAGCATCCGCATCCCGCGCGGTGCCGGTGCAGCCGTCGACCACTAAAAAGGTTTGGGCTGGCGTCACCGCCAGTCCATCTTCATAATTGGGCGCGGGGGATCATCTTCCGCGCCCTTTTTTAACCGCTTTTTCCGGGAGGCCAGCGATGAGCGCCACAGCCAAGATCATCGACTTCCTGCAAATCACCCACCCCTATGACGTGCTGCCCAAAACTGAATTGACCGAGCTTGCGACCGGGTTTTCGCGCAAAACCTATGCCGAGGGCGAGGTGATCTACGCGCATGGCGAATTGCTCGAAGGTCTCTATCTGATCAAGGACGGCACCGTCGAAATCACCGACGCCAATGGCGCGCAGATGTCGCTTTTGCAAAAGTCGAACCATTTCGGCGAGCGCGGACTTTTGCGCGACGGCATGGCGGCGACCACGGCGACGGCGGCCTCTGCCTGTACGGTTCTGTTGCTCACGCCCGAGGCCTTCAAATCCGAAGTCTCCGCGAACCCTGAATTTGCCCGCTACTTCAATCGCGGCCAGGCGCGCCCCAAATCCGCCTCAGGTCTGATGACCCAACATGTTTCCGATCTCATGGCCCATGCGCCCGTGACCTGTGCGGAAACCTCCACCATTGCCGAGTGCGCGCGTCTGATGCGCGACGCGAAAGTGTCCTCGGTCGCCGTGACCGAAGGCGAGTGCCTTTTGGGCCTCGTGACCGTCCGCGACATGACGAACAAGGTCTTGGCCGAAGGCCGCGACACCGCCCTGCCCGTCTCTGCGATCATGGCGAAAGACCCGATCACGCTCACCCCCGGCGCGCTTGGCACCGATGTGATCCACGTCATGCTGGAGAACCACATCGGGCATCTGCCCATCGTCGAAGGCGGCAAGCTGGTCGGCATGGTCACCCAGACCGACATCACGCGGTTTTTCGGATCGAGCCAGACCCAGATGGTGTTTGATTTGAGCAAGGCCGAAAGCATTGCCGATATGGCCGCCGTCACCGCGCGCCTCCCCGAGTTTCTCATGCAGCTCGTCGGCAGCCATCTGGCCCATGATGTGGTCACCCGCAAGATCACCGACATCGCCGACATCGTCACGCGGCGCTTGCTCAAAATGGCCGAAGAAAACTTCGGCCCCGCCCCTGTCCCCTACCTCTGGGCCGCCTGCGGCTCCCAAGGCCGGCGCGAACAAACCGGCGTGTCGGATCAGGACAATTGCCTGATCATCGACAACGCAGCAACAGACGCCGACATGGATTATTTCCGCAAACTGGCGCGCTTCGTCTGCGACGGGTTGGACGCCTGTGGCTACGTCTATTGCCCTGGCGATATGATGGCCATGGCCGACCGTTGGTGCCAGCGCCTCTCCGTCTGGGAGGGCTATTTCAACAAATGGATCGCGGCCCCCGACAATGAGGCGCAGATGCTGGCCTCCGTCATGTACGACCTGCGCCCCATCGCGGGCGAGGAGCGCCTCTTCGCACCGTTGCAGAAAACTGCGCTGGAGGCGGCGGCGAAGAATTCGATCTTCGTCGCGCATATGATTTCGAATTCGCTGAAACACACGCCGCCTCTGGGCCTCTTGCGCGGCTTTGCGACGATCAAATCCGGCGAGCATCGCAATCACATCGACATGAAAGCCAACGGCGTCGTGCCGCTTGTTGATTTGGGCCGGGTCTATGCGCTTCAGGGCAAGCTCTCTGTGGCCAACACCCGCGCGCGGATCGAAGGCGCAATTGAGGCCGGTGTGATTTCCGAGACCGGCGGCAAGGATCTCCTGGCCGCCTATGACATGATCGCCACCGCCCGCCTCGAACATCAGGCCGAACAGGTCCGCACAGGCCAAAAGCCCGACAATTTCCTGAGCCCCTCGGCGCTTCCGGCGTTTGAGCGCTCTCACCTGCGCGATGCCTTCGTCATCGTGCGCACCATGCAATCCTCGCTCGGATCAAGCTCCGCGCGCTCATAACAAAGAGGGTCAAACCCCATGCTTCTCGAATTCATCGCCACGATTTCCGCAGGCGCAGGTGCCGCCGGGATCATCCTTGCGCTGCAAAAGCTGTTGCGTCTGCCGATGCCGAAATGGGCGATGCCCGCCGCCGCTGGCGTCGCCATGTTAGCCTTTACGATCTGGTCGGATTACTCGTGGTATTCGCGTGCAGAACAAGGGCTTGGCGACAGCAAAGTCACAGCGCTGACCGTTGAGAAACGTCAAGTCTGGCGCCCCTGGACCTATCTTTTCCCGGTCACCACGCAATTCATCGCATTGGACAAAGAAGGCGCCAAAGTCGACGGCGCGATGGTGGAAACCGACATGTACCTCCTGACCCGCCGCTCCGACAGCGCCATCGTGCCCGTGGTCTTCGATTGCCTGCTGTCGCGCCGCGCCGATACGGTCGGCTTGCCGGAGGGCGATCTCTCGGGTGCGACATGGTATGACATGGACGAGAATGACCCGATCCTGCGCACGGCTTGCGATGACTTGAGGTAGCACCATCTGAGGGGAGGAGACACATGGCAGATCAAAAACGCATCCTTCTGGTCGAGGATGAGGACAACATCGCCATCGCCATCGAGGTGTTGTTGACCCGCGCGGGCTATGAGCTTTTGCGTGTCTCCAGTGGCGACCAGGCCCTGCCGAATATTCGCGCGCAAAAGCCCGATCTCGTGCTGCTCGATGTGACGCTGCCGGGGCTCTCGGGCTATGAGGTCTGTCAACGCCTGCGCCGCGACCCTGAACTGACGCATATCCCGGTGTTGATGATGTCCGCCCGCGCCTCCGAGGCCGAACAGCGCAAAGGTGTGGCGATGGGCGCGAATGCATTTTTGACAAAACCCTTTGCCATGAGTGATCTTTTGGGCTCTGTCGCCCGCCTGATCGCAGGAGGTTCGCATGAAAATTGAACAGTGGTCTTTGCGGCTTCGGGTCTTTTTGTTTTTCGCCTTTCTCGCCGTTGTTGCGATCTCCGGTGAGGCCATCGGGCTCTACCTCGGCTTTGCCCGCATGGAGAACCCCGGCGCCATCGACGGCTTTGTCTTTGCCGGCGTGATCGCGGGCTTTGCCACTTTGGCCGTCGTGGCCTGGGTCTGGTTTCTGTTCGACGAACACCTCGCCCGCCCGATCCAGCGGCTTGCGGGTGGCATGCTGGCCCGCGCGCATGCCGATGTGGACGACTCTCTCGATGAAAAAACCGCGCGCTATCTGGGAGATCTCGCGCCCGCCGCCCGCGCGGTGACGGAAAACCTCACCGCCACCCGCAACAAACTGGCCGAAAGCGTCGCGCAGGAAACCACGCGGCTCATTGAGGAAAAAGAGAAACTCACGGCACTTTCCGCCGAGATGCCGCTTGGGATCGTTCTCGTGTCCGGGCATCATAAGATCGCCTTTTACAACGGTGCCGCCGCCGATCTTTTGTCCGCCGATCACGCCCCCGGCCTCGATCATTCGATCTTCGATTTCCTGCGCGCGCGTCCGATCCAATCGGCCTACACGCGGCTTTGCGCGGGCGAAGGTGGCGATGGGCATGTGCTGCCGCTGACGGTCGCGACCAGCCATGGCGGCGAGGTGCTCTCCGCCCGCATGCGCCTCATGCATGCGCCGAATGAGAGCGACGTCACGCCGCCTTATGTGCTGACGCTCGATGATGTGACCTCCGATCTCACCGTCCATGCCGAGCGCGAAAAGCTGCTGTCGCGCCTCTTTGCGACGCTGCGCCCCTCCATCGCCTCGCTGCAAACCACGCTGGCCGCCCGCGAAGCCGACGACAGCCTGCGCAGCGATCCGCGTCTCGACCGCGCGCTTGTCGATGAGATGGCAAAACTCACCGGCATCATCGCCACGCTCGACGATCAATATGAGGCGGGCAAAGCGAACTGGTGGCCGATGGCACAGGTGCCCAGCGCGGAGCTTTGCGATGCGCTCAGCGCACAGTTGCAACAGGATGACATCGCCTTGATTGCCGACGCTTCCGATGCCATGGAACTCACGCTCGATGCGGTTCAAATCATCACGCTTCTGTCCCATATCGCCCGCCAAATCACCCGCACCGGCGGGCGCGCCCTGTCGTTTCTGATCAGTCGCGACGAGGGCGGAGGCGCGATGCTGGCGCTGGGGTGGAGTGGCGATCCCTTGTCAGTCGATCTGTTGGAAAACTGGCTCTCTGAGACCCTCGATGTGGGCCTCGTCGACATGAGCGGACGCGATATTTTGGAGGCCCATGGCACGGAGATCTGGCCCGAATTCGGACGCGCGTCGCGCGCGGTTCTGAAACTGCCAATCCGCGAAGCCCGTCGTTTGCGTCGCACCCTGGGCGATGGCCGCCGTGCCGTGACCTATGACTTTGATCTTCTGTCGAAAACTCCGCCGAAAGAGCTGATGGACACACCGCTCTCGGACCTGTCCTATGTGGTCTTCGACACGGAAACCACCGGGCTGTTGCCCTCCCAAGGCGACGAGATTTGCCAGATCGCGGCGCTGCGTGTGGTGAACGGCAAAGTGATCGAGAACGAGGCCCTCGACCAGCTCGTGAACCCCGGCCGTAACATCCCAAAATCCGCCACGGAGGTGCATCACATCACCAACGCCATGGTGAAGGACGCGCCTAAGATTGACGTGGCCGGGCGGCAATTGCACAGCTTTGCCAGAGGTGCGGTTCTGGTCGCCCATAACGCGCCGTTTGATTTGGAATTCCTGCGCCGTCACGAAGTCGAGATCGGGGCGAAATTCACCAATCCGGTGCTGGATACGGTGCTTTTGTCCGCCATCGTGTTCGGTCAGTCCGAAGAACACACGCTCGACGCGATCTCCAAACGTCTGGGCGTCAAAATCCCGCCCGTGGCGCGTCACACCGCGATGGGCGATACAATTGCGACGGCGGCTGTGTTTATCAAAATGCTGCGCATGGCAGAGGAAAAAGGCATCCGCACTTTTGGCGATGCATTGACCGAAATGCGCAAACACAAACGGCTTTTGCAGGATGCCAATGCGCCTGCGTAGGTTAACTTAACGCACGAATTTTGCCGACTGCCTCGCGATGATCGAAAAAAGGCACATGTTCCGGTGGCAGCACCTTATGGAGCGCCGCCTCGACTTCGGCCAGTACAACCCGCGTGACAAAGGGCAGATCAAACGCACGCGCGCCCTCCAGCGTCACCCATTGCAGATGCGACAACTCATCTTCGGCGTGGGAAAAATCATCGGGATCATTGGCGATGTCCTCCGCCTTGATCAGGAAGAACCGCGCATCGAACCGGCGCGGGCGGCCCGGCGGCGTGATAGCGCGAAAGATGAACTCCGCCTCGCGGGTTTCGTTGAGCAACAATCCGGTTTCTTCGCGCAATTCCCGAACCGCCGCGGCCACCAAAGCCGCCGCCAATTCCGGCGAGGCCTCCGCCGACAATCGGCGCAGGGTTTGCGGGTCCAGTGCCACGGGGGCCGCGAAATCTTCGGCATCCACTGCGCCACCGGGAAAAACAAATTTTCCGGGCATGAACACCGCACTGCGCCCCCGTTGTCCCATCAACACCCGAGGCCCCTCTGCGCCGTCACGCAAGAGAACCACCGTGGCGGCATCGCGAATGGGAATATCTGTCATCATGACAGCAGCCTAGCGATCCGTCAGGGTTCGCGGAAGGCCTCACGTGATTTATACAGAGGTTTCAGCAGATATTGCAGAAAGGTTTTCGAGCCGGTGTGCAATTCGACCTGTGCACGCATGCCGGGGCGGATCTCGATCTTTTGTTGCCGTTCCGTAAGGCTGTCGAGATCGACGGTGGCGGTCACCCGGTAATAGGGCTGCGCGTTCGGGTCGCGTTCGTCTTTGAAGGTGTCGGCGGAAACCACCTGAACCTTGCCCTTGAGCGCGCCGTAGATGGTGTAATCATAGGCTGAGAGTTTGATCGTGGCATCCTGCCCCGGCTCGACATGGGCGATGTCTTCGGGCCGCACCTGCGCCTCGATGAACAGCTCTTCGTCGACGGGAATGATCTGGACCAATTCCTCGCCTGGACGGATCACGCCGCCGATGGTGGTCACCGTCAGATTGTTGACGATGCCGCGCATCGGCGCGGTGATCACGGTGCGGCCCAATTGGTCGTTCGCCAAAGTAAGCGCTTGTTTCACAGAAGAAATTTCCTTGAGCGTGTCGGAATACTCCTCGGCACGCTGCAAATCGGCCTGTGTCACGATCTCATTGTATTTGAGCTGCGCGTCCGAATGCGCCTTGCGCGCGCGGGTCACTTCGATGAGGGACACCACGTTTTTTTGCAGCATATCCTCCATCAGAGATCGCTCGGTTTCCGCCTGTTTGAGGACCGCCATAGCGCCATCTTTACGGGCAAGATAATCCGCCACCCGTGCACTCAAAAGCGCCTGCTCGGAAGCCACGACATCGGGGGCACGGGCCGCCAAATCATCGCCCACCTCGAAAGTCCCCTCACCCGCCACCTCCGCCTCAAGCCGCAGCTGACGCACATTCAAAGCATCGAGTTTTTCCTGAAGGTCATCGGCAGAGGTGCGAAATTCTGTGCCCTGCAAACGCGCAAGCACCTGTCCCTGCGCGACCTCTTGGCCCTCATGCACCAAAAGTTCGGAGAGGATACCACCTTCAAGGTTTTGCACGATCTGCGGGCGCGAGCTTGAGATCATCTGACCGTCTGAGCGCACGATCTCATCGACCCGCGCAATCGCCGCCCAGAGCAGGAACGCCAACACGATCAGCCCCACAATGCGGATCACCCAACCGGGACGATCCATATCGCGGTCCAGCATGTCGTCGAGCGTGACCATTACGCTTGCCCGCCCGCTTGCTTGCCTTTGGAAAGATGCGCCATGACCTGATCGCGCGGCCCATCGACGACCATGCGTCCGTCCTTGAACACCATGGTGCGGTCCGCCAGCCCGACGATGGGCATACGATGCGTCGCGATCACGGCGGTGCGGCCCGAAAGCCATAAGTGCAAACGCGTCACCAAGGCGGTTTCAAGCGCTTGATCCAGCGCTGCTGTCGGTTCATCGAGTAGACACACCGAGGGGTTCTGCAACCACAGCCGTGCCCAGCCGATGGATTGCCGCTGCCCAACCGAAAGCCCCTCGCCGCCATCGCGAATTTCGAGATCGAGCCCCCGGTGATGGCCGCGGACAAAAGTACCAAGCCCCGCGAAATCCAGAGCGGCCAGAAGCCGGTCGTCGTCGCGCTCCAGACCGCCTAGATTGAGGTTGTCGCGCAGGCTCCCGGCAAAGAGCCGCACGTCCTGACCGAGATAGCCGACAGAGCGGCGAATGTCGCGCGGCTCGATCTGGCTCATCTCTGCGCCATCGAGCAGAATACGCCCCTGTGTCGGCGCATAAAGCCCCGCGAGAAGTTTCAGGAATGTGCTTTTTCCAGACCCATTGGTGCCCAGAACGGCCACAACCTGTCCCGGTTTGACATCGACGGCCGGAAGGTCCAACGTCGGCGCGCCTTCCGGGTCATAGCGAAACTGCGTCTCGCGCAGGGCATAGGCGCCTGTGATCTCAGCACGACGCAGAAAGGTGCGATCCTCGCCTGCATCCTGCGGCGCGGTCGCAATCGCATCCAGCCCATCGAGCGCGGTTTTGACATTGGTCCAACGTGCCATGGTGCCCGAGAGCTGTGTCAGAGGCGCCAAGGTGCGCGAGGTCAAAATGCCGGTGGCGATGATCGTCCCCACGGTGAATTCGCCTGCAAACACGAGGTAGGTCCCGGCCACGACCGCCAGCACATAGGTGAGTTGCTGCACCGCTTGCGACCAGAAGGTGAGCACGCCCGCCAGCTTACGCTGTTCCGAGGATTTCGCGGCAGACAAGAGGTTCAACTCGTCCCAGATGCGGCGCACACGCTCTTCGCCGCGCTGGGTTTTGATCGTGTCCAACTCGAACACTGCTTCGTGCAACAATCGCGTGGCCTTGGCGGAGGCGCCTTGGGTTTCCTGCGTCAGGCGCATCATGCGTTTTTGCATGAAATAGCCCGGCACCACCATAATCACCGCGCCCATTGCCAAGATGATCACCACCGGCCCGGCAATCGACGCCACCAGCGCAAAGAACAGAAAAATAAAGGGAATATCCGCCAGGGAGCCAATCGTTGAGGCGGTGAAGAATTCGCGCACCGAGCCGAATTCCCGCATCGCGGAAAACAACCCCGTCGGCGTGGTCGGGCGCGCATCCGAACGCATTCCCAGAAGCCGCGACATCAACATGGATTGCACGCGCATCTCGATCTGGCGCCCGGCACCGTCCATCAACCGCGAGCGGGCAAGTTTCAAAACCGCCTCGAACCCGATGGCCAAAGTGGCCCCCAGCGCCAACACCCAAAGCGTCGCCTGCGATTGATGCGGGATCACGCGGTCATAAACCTGGAGCGAGAACATCGCGACGGCGACAGCCAACATATTGGCCACCAGAGAGCCCAGAGCGATCTCGCCGATTTGGCGTTTAAACGCCCCGAATTGACCCCAAAACCAATGCTGTTTTGAGAGTTCCGGCACATAACTGGCGGCGATCGTCTCAAGTGACTTGCCGGCCCGCACCGCCACACCCGCAAAAAACGGGGCGAATTCGGCCAAAGGCACTTCGGCGCGTTGATCTGGTGCGGTCTGATCGAAGAGGGTCAGAACCTCGCCTTTTTGTTTCAGGACCAAAACCACATGCCCCGAGGACATATAGGCCAAAGCGGGCCAAAGCTTGGCACTCAAAGATGTCGGACGGCTCACCTCGGCCTGAAGGCCGATCATCTTCAAAGCCCGGGCCATCGCCTCGGGTGCAACATCTTCGCCCGTCTGATCGGCGAAACTTTCCAACAGGTCAGACACCATCGCGCGTTGACCGAATTGAGCGGCCATATCCGCGACAAGCTCGGCGCGCTGGATGTGACGACGCGAGAAAACCGGTTGGGGAAGCGGCGCAGGCTCTGGAGCCCGTTCGACCACGCGCGGTGCGGGCGCTTCAACGGCCTCTTTGGGTGCAGGGGCTGATGCAGGCTCCTGGACTTCGGGAATTGCAACAGCTTGCGCCTGCGTCGCCCCCACCTGACGCGCTTGGGCGGCGGCTTTCACCTCTGCCTTGACCTCTGCCGCATCGCGTTTCGGTTTGCGGGTCGCATCGGCAGCTCTGCGGGCCTTTTGCAACCGCTCGGCCTTGGCGGCCTCCCGCGCCAAACGCTCTTCTTCGCGTGCCTTGGCGCCCGCCTGTTCGCGGGCACGGGCCTCGGCGGCGGCCTCAGAGACTTTCGCGCGCAGGGCCTCTTTGGCGGCACGCTTTTTCTCGGCCAAGGGATCGGCGGATGTCGGCGCGGGCACGGGGCGCGGGGCCGGTTTCACTTCCGTCTTCGGCGCGCCAAGATGCACCGTCAAAGGCGCTTTCGGCGCTTTGACCTCGTTCGACACATCCGTCGGCACAGAAGGCTTTGCGGAGGTGAGTTTAAAGGCGAGTTTCGGGGCTTTGCTCAAATCGACGCCCCATCTGTCAGAGCCCCGTTGACGCGGGCGATTTCCAACTCGATCAGGGCAATTTCATATTTCAAATCAATATGTTTCAACTCTTCTCGGATCATCTGTTCATAGACATTCAGCACATCCATGACGGATTTTTGTCCGGCTTCGAATTGATCTTGGAAAATGCGGTAATTGGCGCGGGTCTGTTGCACCAGATCGGCGGCATCGCGTTCCTGACGGTGCAGCGCCGTAAGGTGGCTGGTGAGCCGTGCGTCCCGCCGTGCTGCGGTTTCGCGGGCCTTGTCGATGGCGGCCGTCGCTGCCGCTTCACGCGCCCGGCTGGCTTCCATTTCGGCGGAGGTGCCAAGGCCAAGCCCCGCACCCGCATAGTCCACAGACGAACTGTTACCCTGCCCCAAAAGCGTTGAGGCGCTGAGCGTCGGCAGCATGGCAGCGCGCTCGGCCTGGGCTTCGGCAACCGCACGTTTGGCCTCAGCCTCAGACCGCAAAACGTCAAGTGATGTCAGGCCCGAAGGCGGCAAGGCCACCCCGGTCGCTTGATCCAACACGGGCAAAGATGCGCCCCCCGTCAGTGCCGCCAATTCGGCGCGCGCGCTGTCTTCGGCCTCGCGGTGGGTGCGCGCCTCATGTTCCATTTCGGAGATGATCGAACGCACGACGCGTTGATCCGAAAGGCTCGATGCACCGCCTTTGACGCGCTCCGTCACCACGCGGTTGAACTCATGCATCCGGCCCAGACCGCGCTCGGCCATGCCGGCCTTTTCGCGCGCTTCCGAGATGGTGAAATAGAGCGTCAGCCCCTCGTAGAGCCGGTCGTTCATGTCCTGCGACAGGGCAACGGCAGAGACCTCGACGTCGGCGGCGGCAAAGGCGCGTTCGGCGCGGCGCTTGCCGTTGTCGTAAAGCGTCATATCGACCAAAAGCCCGGCGGCGACCTGCCCCAACGCATCGAGCGAGATCGAGGGCCCAATGGTGGGCAGCCAGTTCTTGGACCGGGCGACAGCGCGCATTTTGGAGGCGCGCAATTCGGCCTCGGCCACCCCCGAAGAGGTGGAGAGCACCGCATCCGCCACCTGATCGTAGGCAGAGCCATCCCGCAAAACAGACCGCCGCGCGAGAAGATCGGAGATGATCGGAGAATTCGTGTCGGTGTTGGCGGCTGTCAGGCTTGGGGTTGTGCTGTCACTGGCGGCCCCAACGCCTTTGAGAGCGGCGACAGGTTTGATGTCAGAAAGTCCGCCCAACATGCCGGAGGAGCCGACACAGGCCGACAGGCACATCGCCGCACCGATCAGGATGCTGAGCTGTGTCCGAACTGTCATTGCCTATGCCCCCCCGCCAAATTTTGCTCTTACGGCAAAACCACCTCGATATCGTGATCGACCAGCACCTGATCATCGCCCAGCGTGTAGATGTCGTAGGTCTGCCCGTCGATCAGAGCGGATTGCCCCGTCACCGACGCCCCTTCGAGCACCACGCGGTCATCTTCGCCACCATGGATGGTCAAGGTGCCTTCCTCGCCGATCAGTCGATCCAGGTCGGCGGCGGAGAGCGTCACTTCGCCACCGTTGACGAATTGCAGATCAATCGCGCCGAGGTCGAAGTGCTCAAGCCCCGCATTGTCGATGTCGACCTCGAAATAGGCCCCGTCGGGACGTTCATTCGTGGTGTCGAGCACCAGAAGCGTGTCGGAGCTGTTGCCCGCCGCATCCTCGGAGGCGATCACAATCTGGTCGCCGTTCGAAACATTGGAGCCGAAGTTCAGCAGCGTCTCAGAGCCGAGATCGTAATCCGCATGGGTGATTTCAGAAGAGGACCCGTCCTCGTCCAAGGCGTAGACAGAGATGTCATCATCGGTCTCGGAGATCGAGATCGAGCGGACGCCATCGACGCCGCGCGTGACAGACTCGACCAAAGGCGCCTCGATTTCAGTGTCCACGGTGATGGTGGAGGTCTCGGAGCGGGTGTTGCCCGCCGCATCCGTGGCTTCGATCAACACGTTGGCCTCGTAAGAGCCTTCCGCGATCTCGCCCGGCGCATAAGACACGGTCCAATTGCCGTCCTGCCCAACAGAGGCCAGACGACGCACGCCACCCAAGGTGACATAGACGGTCGAGCCCGGTTCGACATAGCCCGTGAGCGTCGCGCCGGATTGCATCTCGGCCAGGTTCAGGAAGGGATCACCATTGGCATCGCCCGAGAAACCCAAAGCATTGACGAAAGTGTCGTAGCTGATCGTCTCAGTCAGAGACGAGGTGTTGCCCGCCGGGTCGGTGGCCGAGATCACGACATTGGCCGCGCCCTCGCCGGACGGCAGGGCCGAGGCCGGAAGCGTCGCGCTCCAATTGCCAGCCGCATCGACGGCAGCCATGTAATTTTGACCTTGGAACGACAGGGTGACGGTGGAGCCAACCTCGACGGTGCCGGAAAGCGCCACGCCAGTGGCGGCCTCTGCGGCATTGACGACACCATCGGCGCCGCCCTGAATCCCGGTTTCCGCGAAATTCGACACATAGGTGTCGATCTCGACGGCGGATTGAACCGTGGTGGAGTTGCCCGCGCCATCGGTCAGCGTCGCGGTGACGGTGCTGTCATATTCGCCGGACACGATCTCGGAGGCCGCGAAGAAGGCCGCGTAGGTGCCGCCCGAGGTCGAAGTGACCGTATGGGACACGCCCGCAAGCGTCACGGTGACCGTCTCGCCCGCCGTCGCCGTGCCGGTGATCCAGACGCCATCGGAGGCCTCGGCGGCGTTGATCACATTGTCGCCCTCGATAGGCGTGGTCAGGGTGATGTTGCCCGCAACGGTGTCGACATGAACCACGCTGGTGGTGGTCGCCGTATTGCCCGCCGCATCGGTGGAGACGGCGGTGAGCGTGGTGTCATATTCGCCACCCGCAAGCGTGCCCGCCGCATAGCTCGCGGTCCAGTTGCCGGAGGCATCCGCGACGGTCGTCACCGAGACACCGGCCAGCGTCACGACCACGGTCGCGCCAGCTTCGGCGGTGCCGGTGAAGCTCATCGACTGTTGGCTCTCGGCGAGATTCACGGTCTCATCGCCGCCGGAATGGCCCGCATCAATTGCGACGCCAGTGACGGTGTCGATGTCAAACATGCCGGTCGCGGAGGTGCTGTTGCCCGCCAGATCGGTGGAGGTGGCGGTGACTTCCGTGCTGTAGGTGCCTTCCGGCAGGGTGCCGGTTTCATAAGTCACGGACCAGGTGCCGTCTTCGCCCACAGTGGTCGTGCGGCTCACGCCCTCGACCGTCACGGTGACGGAGGCGCCCGCCTCCCCTGTACCGGTCAGGGTCACCCCCGCTGCCATTTCCGCGGCATTGACCATGCCGTCGCCGCCCGTGCCGCCATCGACGGTCAGGTTGGTTTCCAGATCGATCAGAATGTCACGCGTATAGGTCGCGGCATTGCCATAGGCGTCGGTGACCGTCGCGGTGACCGTGCTGTCATAGGTGCCGGACGGCAGGGTGCTGCCGTCGAAGGTGACCGCCCAGGTGCCATCTTCAGCCACGGTGGTCTGCAAGGTCTGACCTTCCAGTTCGACCACCACGGTGGCGCCAGCCTCGGATTGGCCGGAGATCACCACATCGTCGCTGGCCTCAGCAATATTCACGACATCGTCGCCTTCGACGGTGTCAAAGCTCAGATCCTCGGCTTCGGTGTCGACGACCAGCGTGTCGGTCACGGTGGTCGTATTGCCCGCCTCGTCGATGGCCGTCACGGTGACGCCGGTGGTATATTCGCCGGTGTCGATGGTGCTGCTGTCAAAGGTGGTCGTCCAGGTGCCGTCCTCGCCGATCACCACGGTTTGCGAGGTGCCGTTGATCTCGACCGTGACAGAGGCGCCCACTTCGCCCTCGCCGGAGATCGTGTAGCTGCCGCCATCGTAGATCTCGCCGTTGACATAGTCATCGGTGCTTTCGACGCCCGACAGGATGCTGACATCCGGCGGGGTCGTGTCGGGGGTGCCACCACCGCCGCCACCGTTGCCGCCACCATCAAGCAAGTCGTCCACCACTGCGACACCGGCCACACCGGCGGCCGCAGTCCCGAGACCGAGCCACCCAAGACCCGCCGCCGCGATCGGCGCGACAACCGGCTCGACACGCTCGAGATCGAGGAAGGCAAGCTGGTCGTATTCGCTCCATTTGCCCGTCAGATCGATGTCCATATAGCTCGCGACGAGATCGCCTTCACCCTCGGCCATGAAATCGACCCGGGTCATCATGCCATGTTCCGACAGCAACAGCTCATGTTCGCCGTCGAAATAGCCGTCCAGCACAATCGTCTTGCCGCCGATCAGCTCGATCACGAGATCGTCGCCCTGGCGCACATAACCAGAGATCGCAGCGCTCGACATGTTGAGGGAGATATCTTCGACGGCCTGAACCGAAAGGGTTTCACTGGGACCGGAAAGGGAAAGTGTGCCCGCAGTTATAGAGCCCGCGCTACCGCGGACGAAATATTGAATGCCCAACATCGTACCAATTCACTTTTGCTCGATAGGTTAAACGCGCTTCATTTTAAACGGCGCGATTTCCTGTTTGTTTCGAGGTCAGATTACATAAAAGTGATTCGCTCGCTAGGGGAGAAATGCCGCAGCCAGCACGAATTCAGCAAAAATACCACAATATCAACGGCAGGTTGTGCCCGGTTTTGCAAAATATAGCATAGTTTCACAAATCTAGACTCCAGAAACGCACAAAGACCTGTTTTCTCCTAGAGAGCGGCCCGCATCCGACGCAGCCGAAGCGCATTGGAGACCACAAAAACGGACGACATCGCCATCGCGCCAGCCCCCAGCATAGGCGACAGTTGCAGCCCGAAGGACGGGTACAGCACACCGGCGGCCACGGGAATGAGCGCGGCGTTATAGGCGAAGGCCCAAAACAGGTTCTGCCGAATATTGCCCATGGTTTTGCGGCTCACGTCCACGGCGGTGACCACCGCACTCGGATCGCCGCCCATGAGCACCACATCGGCGGCTTCGATGGCGACATCCGTGCCGGTGCCGACCGCGATGCCCACATCCGCCGAGGCCAGCGCGGGCGCATCGTTGATCCCGTCGCCGACAAAACCGACAGCGCCGTGGCTTTCTTTGAGGGCCGCGACGGTTTTCGCTTTGCCCTTCGGCAGAACCTCGGCCTCGACGTGATCAATGCCAAGATCACGCGCCACGGCCTCCGCCGCGCGGCGCGTGTCACCGGACACCATCGCCACTTTGATCCCGCGCGCATGAAGCGCCTCAATGGCTTTGCGCGACGCCGGACGGATCGGGTCGGAAATGCCGAGGACCATCGCAGCCACGCCATTGCGCGCCACGAGAACCGGAGTGCGGCCTTGGTCGGCCAGCTCAGCCAGCGGCGCTTCAAAGGCGCTGACGTCGATCTTTTCGCGGGTCATCAGACGCATATTGCCAACCAAAAGCGAAACATCCCCGATCTCCGCCTTGATGCCGTGACCTGCAATCGCGCGGGCCTTGTCGACCTCCGGCAGGCGCAGCCCGCGTGCCTCGGCAGCGCGCTCGATAGCACGGGCAATCGGGTGTTCGGATTTTGCCTCGACGGCGGCCACCTCGGCCAAAAGCGCGGCCTCGTCGCCCGCCAGCGTCACAAGACCGGTGACATCCGGGCGGCCTTCGGTCAGCGTGCCGGTCTTGTCGAAAGCGATGACTTTTACCTCTTGCAAAGCTTGCAGCGCATCGCCTTTGCGGAACAAGACACCCAGCTCGGCGGCGCGCCCCGTCCCCACCATGATCGAGGTCGGAGTCGCCAGACCCATCGCGCAGGGACAGGCAATGATCAGCACCGCAACACCTGCGACCAAGGCATGCGCCAGCGCGGGCTCCGGCCCGACGGCAAACCAGATCACAACGGTCACGGCGGCCAGCGCCATCACGGCAGGCACGAAATACATCGTCACCTTATCGACGAGCGACTGAATCGGCAGCTTGGCGCCCTGCGCCTCTTCGACCATGCGGATGATCTGAGCCAGCATCGTGTCCGCGCCGACTTTCTCGGCGATATAGGTCATTGCGCCCTCGCCGTTGACGGTACCGGCGATGACCGGACTGCCTTCGGCCTTGGCGACCGGGATCGGCTCGCCCGAAATCATCGCCTCATCGACATGGCTGTCACCCGTGAGCACCTTACCATCCACCGCGATCTTTTCGCCCGGACGCAGGTGCAACACGTCGCCGACGACGACCTCTTCAATGGGCAGTTCGATCACTTCGCCGTCACGTTCCACCCGCGCGGTTTTGGCCCGCATGCCCGCGAGTTTGCGAATGGCCTCGCCGGTGTGCCCCTTGGCCCGCGCTTCCAGAAAACGCCCCAGAAGGATCAGGGTCACAATGACGGCGGCGGCTTCGAAATAGACGTTCTGCGCGCCCATCGGCACCGCTTGCGGCCAAAAGGTCACGAGGGTGGAATAGAGAAACGCCGCCCCGGCGCCCAGCGCGACCAAAGCATTCATATCCGGCCCGCCTTTCAACAAAGACGGAATGCCTTTGGCAAAAAACACCCGACCCGGCACGGCCAGAACCACAGCGGTCAAAGCAAATTGCACCATACGCCAGAGCCATTCCGGCACCGTCATCATCCACCAATGATGTAGCGCAGGGATTAGATGTCCGCCCATTTCAATGATAAAGACAGGCAGAGTGAGCGCGGCGGCGAGGATCAGTTTCGATTTGAGCGCGCGCGCCTCATCGGCTTTGCGGTTCTCCGGCGCGGCGTCGCGGTCGATGCGCGGCTTGGCCTCATAGCCTGCTTTCGCGATGGCCTTTGTGAGGCTCTCGACATCCTGCACACCGCTCAAGAATGTGACCGTCGCCGTCTCCGCCGCCAGATTGACGGAGGCCTCCGTGACGCCTTCTTCCTGCGCCAAAGCGCGTTCAACCCGGCCAACACAAGACGCGCAGGTCATGCCGTGGACGTCAAACACCAGTTCCTCGACCCGCGCCGGATAGCCCGCCTTGTCCAACACCGTCACGAGATCGGAGACCTTCACCGCATCGCCAAACGACACCTCCGCCGTCTCGGTCGCGAGGTTCACATTGGCGGTCTCGACACCTTCTGTGCCCTTGAGCGCGCGTTCGACACGGCCCACACAAGAGGCGCAGGTCATACCTTCGACGGAAAGGCGGGTGGTGTGCATTTTGTCGCTCTGGCTTTTGGATCAGGATCGGCTACATATGTAAGGCAATGAATGCGTGAAGGCGAGTGCGGCCCCGCGTTCTCCGACAACTTCTCTCAGAAAGGCGACATTATGTCCGTATTTTCCGTCCCCGACATGAGCTGTGGTCATTGCAAGGCCTCGATCACCGAAGCCCTTGAGGCCATCGACGACACGGTCGAGATTGACGCCGACATGGACACACGCGAGATCGACGTGTTTTCCGAAGCGGGTGACGAGGCCATTCTTGTCGCGCTGAAAAATGCAGGCTACCCGGCAACGCTCAAATCCTGATCCCGTTCTTGACTTGCCGCCCTCCGGCCCATTGCAACACCTTCCGCGCCACGCGATAAAGGGGGGAACACGAGGGGCGGAGGGCGCAGGTCATGGCAGAAGCAGGTCTTTGGACGGGAACAGAGCTATTGCTCTGGGACTTGGATCATCCAAAAGCTATGCCCCAGCGTGTTGCGCTGCCCCAAGGTCTCACCGAAGACACCCGCCCGTCTCTCATTGCCGGTGCGAGGACAACACCCCGCACCCTGCCCTGCACGGCCCTGCCCGAGAACGTGCCAAATGGCACGATCCCCTCGCTGACGCAGACCAATCCCCTGACCGTGACCCATGGCGAAGAGGTCGCCATGGCGGGGTTCATTGCACTCAACCCCAAATTCGATGGCATCCTCTGTTTGCCCGGCGCGCAGAGCACGCTCTGGGCGCATGTGAGTGCCGAAGAGATCGTCTCCATGCGGCGATTTCTGACCGGAGCGATGGTGTCGAGTGCGCTTGATATGGGGCTGACCCTGACGGATGAGGATACCTTTAAAGAGGCGCTCTCCGACACGATGTCCCGCCCGGAAAACGCCGCCATGAGGTTGGCGAGCGCCCAGGCGGAGATGTTCCAAAACGGGATGAGCAAAGCCGAGGCGGCGTCCCTCGCCAGCGCCGCTTTGATCGGCGCGGAATTGGCGGCGACACGCGCCTACTGGCTCGGGCAATCCGTCGCCCTCATTGGCGCAGCAGAGACCTGCGCCCCCTATCGCGTCGCGCTCGACAGTCAATTCGTCCCTTTCATCGCAACCAATGAGGCCGCAATGTACCGCGCAGGTTTCCAACTCGCACAAGATCGGATCACGGGATGAAGACACAATTCGACAAGCTCCAAGACGGGCGTACCGTCCATGCGATCACCCTGTCGGCGGGCGATCTTTCGGCCACGGTGCTGACCTATGGCGCCATTCTCAACGACGTGCGGCTGCGCGGTGTGCCCTATGGGCTGACGCTGGGCAGTTCTGACATCGCCGCCTATGAGAACGGGCCGATGACTTACTTCGGCGCGATTGTCGGCCCGGTCGCCAATCGCATTGCGGAGGCGCAGGCCGAGTTGGACGGCGAGACCTTGCAGTTCGACGCCAACGAAGGCCCGACCACGCTGCATGGTGGGGAAAACGGGCTTCACACCGAAATTTGGGACATCGCGAGCCTGACGGCGACCTCTCTGACGCTCACCCTCACACTGCCCCATGGCAAGGGTGGTTTTCCCGGCAAACGGTTCCTGACCGCGCGCTATACGGTGTCGGCGCCCGCCACATTGACGCTTGAGCTAACGGCCACGACGGATGCGCCGACGCTGATAAACCTCGCCAATCATGCCTATTGGACCTTGGACGGCACGCCGACCACAGAAGGGCATGTGCTGCAGGTCTTTGCGGATCGCTATCTGCCCATTGATGCGCGGTTGATCCCGACGGAGATCACAGCGGTCGCAGGCACCGCGTTCGATCTGCGCGAAGGGCGCGTGCTCAGCCCCTCCGCCCCCCAGCGCTACGATCACAATTTCTGCCTCGCCGAGACGCGTGGCGCGGTGAAGCCCGCCGCCGTTCTGCGCGGCACCTCTGGCGTTGAAATGCGGATGGATACGACCGAGCCGGGACTACAGGTCTTTGACGCTGCCCCCATCAGCAGCGGCAATTTCGCCGGTCATCGAGGCGTGCCTGAGATCGGCTTTTGCGGCGTGGCGCTGGAGGCGCAGGGCTGGCCGGATGCGCCGAACCGCCCCGATTTTCCCGCCGTCCGGCTCGACCCGGATGAGACCTACCGGCAGGAAACGCGCTGGCAGTTCTCTAAAAAATAAGGCGGGGAACATCCCCGCCTCACTCTTTCCGCTTCATCTTAAAGCGCGCCCTCGTACCATTTACGAATGGCCGCACGACTGTCGTCATCGAGATACATGTAGCTGCCCGCCGGTGGCATCGCATGGGTCACCCCGGCCTGTAGCCAGATCTCTTTCGCGAGCGTCGCCACCTCCTGCGTGGTCTCCAAACGAATGCCCTTGGGCGGCGAGGCCATGCCCTCCCAATAGGGCTCTTTGGCGTGGCACATCGAACAGTTGGTGACGACGATGTCATGCACATCCTCGAACCCCTCGGCAGACGCGAATTTCTGTGCCAACGGGCCAAGGGCCGCCTCGTCTTCGCCACCGTCCTGCATGTAAATCCCGGCGGTCGACAGCCACATCACGATCAGGAACAGACCGACAGTGGCGCCCCAAGTCCACCACAGCATCCCCTTGCGCGCATGCATGGTGTTGAAGAAATGCCGGATCGTCACGCCCATCAGGAAGATCAGCGCGGCGATGATCCAGTTGTACTGCGACGCAAACGCCAGAGGATAGTGGTTCGACAGCATCATGAACAACACCGGCAGGGTCAGGTAGTTGTTATGGGTTGAGCGTTGCTTGGCGATTTTGCCGTATTTCGGATCGGGCGTGCGCCCGGCCTTCAGATCCGCGACAACGATTTTCTGGTTTGGGATGATGATGAAAAACACATTGGCGCTCATCACCGTCGCGGTAAACGCGCCCAGATGCAGAAACGCCGCGCGGCCCGAGAAGATCTGGGTATAGCCCCAAGCCATCGCCACGAGGATGATATAGAGAAAGATCATCAACCGGGTGTTGTCATCGCCGAACTTCGATTTGCACAGAAGATCATAGAGAATCCAGCCGATCGACAGCGACACGATGGAGACGATCACCGCCACCCAAGGCGCCATTTCCAAGACGTTCGGATCGACGAGATAAAGCTCGGCGCCAAGGTAATAGACCACGGCCATAAGCGCCGCTCCCGAGAGCCATGTGGCGTAGCTTTCCCATTTGAACCAGATGAGGTCCTCGGGCATGCGCGCCGGTGCGACCATGTATTTCTGGATGAAATAGAAGCCACCGCCATGGACCTGCCACTCTTCGCCTGCGACGCCTTGGCGGCGGTCGGAAGACGGATGCAGGCCCAGATCAAGCGCGATGAAATAAAAGGACGAGCCGATCCACGCAATCGCGGTGATCACATGGACCCAGCGCAGAGCAAATTCGGCCCATTCCCAGAAAATCGGTAATAAACTCATCTTAACTCCCCCGGTACGTCGAATAGCTGAATGGCGATAGCAAAAGCGGCACGTGATAATGGCTGTCAGGATCGTTGATCCCGAAGCGGATCGGAATTTGATCGAGGAACAGCGGCTCTTCGCCCGCTTGACCGGTGCGCTTCAAATAATCGCCCGCGAAAAAAATCAATTCATAAGTGCCGGTCTTGAATTTTTCCACGGGCAGGATCGGCGCATCTGTGCGCCCGTCGCTGTTGGTGACGGCTGTGGCGATTTTCTTATGGCTGTTGCCGGACACGCGATAAAGCGCGATTTCGATCCCTTCTGCGGGGAGGCCCTTGGCCGTGTCGAGAACATGGGTGGTTAAAAAACCGGACGTCATGGAGAAGCTGCCCAAATTGTTAGCGTTTACATGCAAGACTGTCGGAAAGCTTTGAGCGCGGCAACAATCATTCTCGCCAGATTGCATACAAAAGAGTATTCGATATTCACAAGCCTACCAATTAGTCAAAAAACACGAAGGCCAACGGAAATGCCGAAAAATCCACCGCGTTATGTTCGAAACATGTCTGGTTATGGCGCTCATGCGCCCGATCCGCAGTGGCCTGGTGGTGCGAAAGTCGCGGTGCAATTCGTGTTGAACTATGAGGAAGGCGGCGAAAACTGTGTCCTGCATGGCGATGAGGCCTCGGAGGCCTTTCTGTCCGATATTGCGGGCGCGGCCATGTGGAAGGGTCAGCGCCACTGGAACATGGAATCGATCTACGAATATGGCGCGCGCGCCGGGTTCTGGCGGCTGCATCGCCTGTTCACAGGCGCGGAGATTCCCGTGACGATCTACGGCGTGGCCACCGCTTTGGCCCGCTCCCCCGAACAGGTCGCCGCGATGCAAGACGCGGGCTGGGAAATTGCCTCGCATGGCCTCAAATGGGTCGAGCATAAAGACATGCCCGAGGAAGAAGAGCGCGCGGCGATTGCCGAGGCCGTGCGTCTCCACGAGGAAGTCACCGGCGAGCGGCCCTATGGCTGGTACACCGGGCGCTGTTCTGCCAACACCGTGCGCCTCGTATCTGAGGAGGGCGGGTTTGATTATGTGTCCGACACCTATGACGATGACCTGCCCTATTGGCTCGAAGTCGGCGACCGCGATCAGCTCATTATCCCCTACACGTTAGAGGCCAATGACATGCGCTTTGCCACGGCTCCCGGCTATATCACCGGCGAACAGTTCTTTACCTATCTCAAGGACGCCTTCGATGTGCTCTATGCCGAAGGCACGGAAAACACGCCGAAGATGATGAACATCGGGCTGCATTGCCGTTTGATCGGACGTCCGGGCAAATTGGCGGGGCTCAAGAAGTTCATCGAGTACATCAAGCGCTTCGACGACGTTTGGACTCCGCGGCGGATCGACATCGCGAAACATTGGGCCGCGACGCATCCGCATCAGCGCAAGGCGAAGCCGTCTCAGATGTCCAAAGAGGCGTTCGTCGAAAAATTCGGCGGTATCTTCGAACATTCACCATGGGTGGCGGAACGGGCTTGGGGGCTGGAACTCGGTCCCGCGCATGACACGTGGATCGGTGTGCATTCCGCGCTCTGCCGCGCCTTCCGCTCCGCCTCCGTCGCCGAAAAGGACGGCGTGTTGATCGCGCATCCCGACTTGGCCGGAAAACTGGCGCAGGCCAAACGCCTCACCGCTGAGAGCACCTCGGAACAGGCCTCGGCAGGCCTCGATGCGCTGACCGACGACGAGCGCGCCACCTTCGAGCGACTCAACAGCGAATACACCGAAAAATTCGGCTTCCCCTTTATCATCGCCGTGAAAGACAATACCAAGGAGACAATCCTCGCGGCCTTCCACGCCCGACTGGACCATTCCAGAGACGAAGAATTCAAAACGGCCTGCCAACAGGTCGAACGGATTGCGTGGCACCGCTTGCAGGACATGGATTTCTAAGAGACACCAATGAGCTACGAATACACCTACTGCGCCCCCACGGGCGGCCTGCCCGATCAGAACAATCACGCACGTGAACGTGCCGTGTTTACCAATTCCTATGCCGTCATCCCACATGGGGTGATGTCGGACATCGTCGTGAGCTATCTGCCCGGCTGGGACAAGACCCGCGCCTGGACCCTGGCCCGTCCGATGACCGGCTTTGCCGAAACCTTTGCCCAGTTGATCGTCGAGGTCAGCCCCGGCGGCGGGTCCACCGATCCGGAACCCGATCCGTTGGCGGAATGCGTGCTTTTTGTCCTCGCAGGTCATATGCGCATCACCATCGGCGCGCGAGCCTATCAGCTTGAGCCCGGCAGCTATGTCTTTGTCGCGCCGGGTGACAAATACACCGTGCAAAACGACAATGACACGCCCGCGACCTTCGTGTGGATTCGCAAGCGTTACGAAGCCGTGCCGGGGATCGACGCGCCCGAAAGCTTTGTCACCGCCGATATGGAAAAACCGCCGATCGAGATGCCGAACACCTCGGGCTATTGGTCGACCTCGCGCTTTGTCGATCCGCATGACCTGCGCTATGATTTCCACGTCAATATCGTGACCTTCCTACCCGGCGGCACCATTCCTTTCGCGGAGACCCATGTGATGGAGCACGGTCTCTACGTGTTGCAGGGGCGTGGCGTTTACCTTCTGAACCAAGACTGGGTCGAGGTTTCCGAGGGCGATTTCCTCTGGCTGCGCGCCTTCTGCCCGCAGGCCTGCTACGCCGCCGGTCGACGCCCTTTCCGCTACCTGCTCTACAAAGACGTGAACCGTCACGCGAAGCTGGAGCTGGGATGAACCGCAACATCACCACAAAACCGCTCACGCCGGAGGCCTTTGCGCCTTACGGCGATGTGATCGACGCCAAAGGCGCGCCGGATAAGATCATCAACCAAGGCAAATGCGGACGCTACCACGACCGTGCCTCGGTCGATGTGACCCCCGAGACCGGCGGGCGTGTCGGCGTGTCGGTGTTTCACGCCGAGTTGCGGGACTTTCCCTATGCGCTCGACCTGATCGAACGGCACCCGGAGGGCTCGCAGTGCTTTGTGCCGATGTCCGCCGATCCGTTCCTGATCATCGTCTCCGATGGCCCCGACGCCAAGCCCCACGCTTTTGTCAGTGACGGCACACAGGCGATCAATTTCCATAAGGGCACATGGCACGGCGTCCTGACCCCCCTGTCCGGCAACGGCATGTTCGCCGTGATCGACAGAATCGGCGCCACCCCCAACTTAGAGGAGCATTGGTTCGAGACGCCGTGGGAGGTCATAGAGGGTTAAGACGGCCTCGTTTTGTGCGCGCGTCGGCAATCTGCGATTTTCGGTCACTTTCCCTCTTGACCCTCTGAGCCGATCCGTCTACCTACGCGGCACTTCGGCGGAGTAGCTCAGTTGGTTAGAGCAGCGGAATCATAATCCGCGTGTCGGGGGTTCAAGTCCCTCCTCCGCTACCATATCCCCTACATCTCAGACTGACACCTCGCGCGACCACAAGCGCGTCGATTGCATTCGGTTTGCCCGCAATCGCTCCCGACCGATTTTGTCCAATCTCTCGGCACAGTTGCGCATCGGGCTGCGGCACATTGCCTTACCCAATAGATTTACTTGCAAGCAATTCGATACCTCACAGGTATTACGACATATCCCGCAAGGCATTGAGAAAGAGGTGGATCACCGTCAGATTCCCCGCCAGCCTTACAGACGGGAGGAGTCATTATGCGCAATATCACAATCGACAACATCACCGATGCCGTTATCAAATCCATGGATACGGACATCCCCGCGCGCAACATGGAAATCATGAAAGCCGCGCTCAAGCATGTTCATGAGTTCATGAAAGAGGTCAATTTGACCTATGATGAATGGCTGGAAGCCATGGAATGGATGCGCCGCGCCGGCGATATTTCCAGCGACGCGCGCAACGAATTCATCCTGATTTCCGACATCATGGGCGTCGAAGTTCTGGCCGATATGCTCGACAAGAAACCGACCCATAACGAAACCATCTCGACCGTGCTCGGGCCGTTCTACCGCGAAAACCCGCCGGTGCTTCCGAAAGGCGCCTCGATCATCCAGAAGGATTTCGAAGGTCAGGAAACGGTCCGCGTCTCCGGCACGATCCGCGACACCGACGGCAACCCGGTGCCGGGCGTGACCATGGACGTCTGGGAAGATGCGCCCAATGGCCTTTACGAACAGCAAGACCCGGATCAGCCGGACTTCAACCTGCGAGGGCGGTTCATCACCGACGAGAATGGCGCATATGAATTCGTCGCCATCCGCCCGGTGCCCTACCCGATCCCCTATGACGGCGCTGCCGGTGAGCTTTTGAAATACATGGGGCACCACCCGATGCGCCCCGGTCACGTGCACTTCATGATCATGAAGGATGGCTATAAGACCCTGATCTCGCAGATTTATGACAGCACGACCGAATATCTCGACAACGACAGCGTGTTTGCCGTGAAAGAAGACCTCATCGGCGAGATGGTCAAAGCCCCCGAGGGCGCCGACACCGATCTCGTGATGACGTTTGATTTCGTGATCCGCGACAACGCGCTTGTTGAAAGCGTCGCAGCCGAGTGACCCGATAAACCCTTTGGATGGGCTTCGGCCCTTCCTCTTCAGGAACGGCACGCTTCCCCGTGCTGTTCCTCCAATTGAACGTCTGGGAATTGCCATGAACACCCCCCTTTCCGCACAACCGCTCACCGGCCACCCCCAGGGAGACCTGATGGAGGCGACGCGCATTCGCGCCGTCACCTCTTGGATCATTGAGGCCCCGACCCGTCGCAAACACAAGCTGTCGAACACCTCCATCAGCTATCAGGGCTATGTCTTCGTCCGCGTCACATTGGACAATGGCGTCGAGGGCTTTGGCGAGGCCTCCACACTGGGTGGTCCGCGCTGGGCCGAGGAAAGCGTCGAAGCGATCAAGGCCAATATCGACACCTATCTGGCGCCCGCGTTGATCGGCAAACCGGCCTACCTGCTGGAAGCCGCCGCCGGTGACATGGCCAAGGCCTGCAAACGCAATTACGCCGCGAAATCCGCGCTCGACACCGCGCTTTTGGATGCCACAGGCAAGAGCCTTGGCGTGCCCGCACATGTGCTTCTTGGTGGCGCGCGGCGAACGTCCTTTTCTGCGATTTGGGCGCTGGCGTCGGGTGACGCGGCGCAAGAGGTCGAAGAGGCGCAGGGCATGATCGAAAAAGGTTGGTTCAACCGCTTTAAGATCAAGCTGGGTTTTGCCGATCCGCAAACCGATCTGGACCGTTTGGCGGCGCTGCAAAAGGCCCTGCCGACCGGCACGGACATCATCGCCGATGTGAACCAAGGCTGGTCCGAGGCCGATTTCATCCGCTACCTGCCGCGTCTCGCGGATCTTGGCGTGAGCTTGGTGGAGCAACCCCTGCCCGCCGGTCAAATGGCCGCCATGGCGCGGATTTCCGAGCGCTCACCGATCCCGATCATGATGGATGAGGGCGTTTTCACACTGGAAGAGGCCCTCGACGGCTGCGCCCGCGCGGCGGGCTCCGTTCTGTCGCTGAAACTGTGCAAACACGGCGGTGTGCATCAACTCAAACAAGTCGCGGGCATCGCGCAGGCGGCGGGCGTACAGCTCTACGGCGGTTGCCTTTTGGAAAGCTCGGTCGGGGCCGCGGCGCATTTGCATGCCTTTGCCACCTTGCCGGCACTCGAATGGGGCACCGAGCATTTCGGGCCGAAAATCCTGATCGAAGACCTCTGCCGCAACGCGCTCAAATACGAGAATTTCGAGGTGCATTTGCCGGACGGCCCGGGTCTGGGCGTCACGCCCGATCTCGACCTGATCGAAAAATACGCCCGCAAAGATTGAGGACCAAACATGACACATGACCTGCGTGTCCGCTTTGAGGACATGGGCCGGAAACTGGCCGAGAAACCGCATCTCAAGCGGCTCGGCGCGCTGTTTTCCGAAACCGTCCTGATTGAGATCGACGGCAACGAATATTACCTCGCCTTTCACCGTGGCGCGCTGGAGCGCATGACCGAAGGGCCGAGCCGCCAGACGCCCTGGCGTTTTGCGATCCGCACCGACGGCGAGGCGCTTGAAAAATTCTGGCAGCCGATCCCGGAGCCGTCGTTTCATGACATCTTCGGCTTTGTCAAAACCGGGCGTGGCCGGATCGAAGGCGACATTCTCGTGCTGGTGAAAAACCTGCGTTTCTTCAAAGAATTCATGGCGCTTGGTCGCCCAGAGGAGGCCGCAGCATGAGCGCGCAACCTGCATATGAACCGATTATCGGCCGCTATGTGACCATCGAGGTCAAAGGCCGCAGCTACCGCGTTTTTGTCGAAGAGGCGGGTCAGGGCCAGCCGGTGATCTGTTTCCACACCGCTGGCGCCGACAGCCGCCAGTGGCGCCACATCATGAACGATGCGGAACTCACAGCCAATTATCGCTTCATCGCCCCCGACATGCCGTGGCATGGCAAAAGCCTGCCGCCCGAGGGGTTCGAGGAAGAGGAATATCTTTTGACCACCGAGGTCTATGTCGAGACCGTGTTGAAACTGGTCGAGGCGCTGGCGCTGGAAAATCCGATCTACGCGGGCTGTTCCATGGGCGGGCGCATCGCGCTGCAACTCGCGCTCAACAACCCGGAGCCGTTCAAGGGTTTCATCGCCATCGAGGCCTCGGATTTCCAGCCGGCGTGGTATGACATCGACTGGTTCCACCGGCCCGATGCCCATGGGGGCGAAATGGGGGCCGCTTTGGTGTCCGCCAATATCGCACCGCAGGGGCCGAAAGCCGAGCGCTGGAACACCCAGTGGATGTTCATGCAATCGGGGCCCGGCGTGTTCCGCGGTGATCTGAATTTCTACACCAAGGACGACAGCCTTGTCGGCAAGCTGGGCGGCATCGATACGTCGAACAAACCCCTGCACATCATGGTCGGCACCTACGACATGACCTGCACGCCCGAGGACGCCAAACGCACCGCGGATCAGATCCCCGGCGCCACCCTTGCCGTGATGGACGGGATCGGGCATTTTCCGATGAGTGAAAACCCCGCCACCTTCCGTCCGCATTTCGTCGAAGCGCTCGCGAAAATGGGCTGAAGGGGCTGCCAGAGGGCCTCTCTTGGACTTTAAACGTCTGAAATACTTCATCGCCGTGGCCGAAGAATTGCACTTCGGCCGCGCCGCCACGCGCCTCGGCATGGCGCAGCCGCCGCTGTCGCGTCAGGTGGCCGCACTCGAAGATCAGCTGGGCGTCAAACTCTTTGACCGCAGCCGCAATCAAGTGCGCCTGACCGACGCGGGCGAGGTGCTTTTGGACCGCGCCCGCGACATTCTCGCCAATCTCGACAGCGCTTACCGCGAGGCCACCCAGATCGGGCAAGGCGGCGCCGGGCGGCTCAGAATTGCCTTTGTCGGCTCCGCGACCCACGGCCCGCTGCCGACGCTGATCAAATCCTTTCGCTCGCATTACCCGAATGTCGATCTGTCGCTGTCGTCCATGAACAATGCCGATCTTGAGCGTGCGTTGATTCAACGCGACATCGACATCGCGGTCGCCCGCCCGCATCTGTCCGGCGCCGAAGAGCTGCGCTCCGCGCAACTGTTTTGCGAACCGCTCATTCTGGCGCTGCCCGATGGCTCCACCCATGCCCGAAGCACCAAGCCCGTGCAGCTCAACACGTTGAAAGACGAGACCTTTGTGCTCTATCCGCGCCGCCCGCGCCCGTCGTTTGCCGATTTCATCCTGCGCACCTGCGCCGAGGAAGGGTTTTCGCCGAAAGACCAGATTTTCGCACAGGATTATCAAACCGCGATCTCACTCGTGGCCGTCGGCGTCGGTCTGGCCGTAGTGCCCGAAAGCGTGTCGCATTCGCCGCGCTCTGGCGTCACCTATCGCCCCTACGAAGGCCATAATCCCGGCACCAGCCTGACGGCCCACGCGCGTCTCGACAATCGCAAGCCTCAGGTGCTGAATTTCTTTTCCTTGCTGCAAAAGTTCACACGGCGTGCCTCTTAGGCCACCACAAGCTGGCTTTCACCACAACCCCGCGTAACCGCTTTTCGTCGGCCCAAGTTGCGGGTAACATCACACCATGTCTGCGCCCGCGCCCTCCCATCGAGACATCGACCCCGACAGGATGATCGCCTGCCCGGCCTGTGACGCTTTGCTGGTCGACCGGGATGTGGCGATGGGCGACACCGCCTCTTGCCCGCGCTGCGGAACGGTGATTGAGGCGCCACGCCCCTTGGCGATGACCCGGATCATCATGCTGGCTCTGGCCGCGCTCATTTTAATGATCGCCGCCGTGTTCTTTCCGTTTCTGGAACTGGGCGCGGCGGGCATGGTGCGACGCAGTTCGCTTTTGGACACGGTGATGGCCTTTGCGACCGGGCTAACAGCCCCCTTGACCATTGCCATGGCTGCACTGATCGTGATCCTCCCCGTGACACGGTTTCTCTCCCTTCTATATGTGTTGGGACCGATGGCCTTTGGCTGGCGCCCCGCGCGTCATGCCGCAAGCGCCTTTCGTCTGGCCGAAGCGCTCAGGCCTTGGGCCATGGCGGAGGTCTTTATCGTCGGCGTCGCCGTGGCACTGGTCAAAGTGGCGGGGCTGGCGCATGTCTCTTTGGGGCCTGCGTTCTGGGCCTTTGTGGCCTTGGTCATCGTGACCGTGTTGAAAGATAATTTTATGAGCAGAGTGACCGTTTGGAAAACGCTGGACGCCCGCCGCACATCCTGACCGCGCGCGACGCGGGCCTTGTCGGCTGCACGCAATGCGGCAAGGTGCACCTGCCCTCTGCGGCGGTCTGTGGCCGGTGTGGCGCGGCACTTCATGCGCGCGACATCGCCAATCTGCAAAAGGTCTGGGCCTGGCTGATCGCAGGGATGGTGGTCTATATCCCCGCCAATCTTTACCCGATGCTTGCCACCGCCAGCCTCGGCCATACGACTGAAAACACCATTCTCGGCGGGGTGGTCGAGCTGATGCATCATGGCTCTTACGGGGTGGCCGCCATCGTCTTTGTCGCCTCGATCATCATTCCGGTCGCCAAATTCATCGCCATCGCCTTTCTCGGTCTGACCACCACGCGGCGGGTCCGCATGTCGGCGCATCATCGTCACTTGCTGTTCGAAGTGGTTGAATTCATCGGGCGCTGGTCGATGATCGATGTCTTTGTTGTCGCCATCCTCTCCTCTCTGGTAAGGCTGGATTTCGCCGCGACGATCACACCGGGGATCGCCGCGATCAGTTTCGCGCTCTCTGTGGCCTTCACCATGATGGCGGCCCTGAGTTTCGATGAACGCCTGATTTGGGATGCTTTGGAAGATGAGTGACACAAACGAGCAAAAGCCCGAGACGGGCCCCGCAGACATAGTGATCTCGCCGCCCAAACACAGCTTTTGGCGCAATCTGTCCTATGTCTGGCTGGTGCCTCTCGCGGCCCTCGTGGTTACGCTCTTCATCGCTTGGCAAAGCTGGGCCGAGCGCGGCCAGCGGATCGAAATTCTGTTCGAAAACGCCGCAGGGATCACCGCCGATGAGACCACATTGCGGTACAGGGACGTCGAAATCGGCGTCGTCGAGGATGTGAAATTCGCGCCTGATCTGGCCTCCGTCGTCATCGGCGCGCGGATCGACCGCACCGTCGCCGCCTCTCTCCCCGAAGATGCGCAATTCTGGATCGTCCGGCCAGAGGTCTCCGCCAGCGGCATCACCGGCCTCTCCACCGTGCTTTCGGGCGCCTATATCCAGGCCGCTTTCGACCCCGTGCCCGAGGCGAAAGCCACGCGTTTCACGGGCCTCGAAGAGACACCGCTGATCCTGCCCGGCATGCGCGGCACGAAAGTGACGCTGCGCACCGATTCCGGCAGTCAGCTCACCCCCGGCGCGCCGATCTTTCACCAAGGCATCGAGGTTGGCAAAATCGAGACCCCGCGCCTGACGGACAGTGGCGAGGGCGTCATGGTCGATGCCTTTATCAACGCGCCCTATGATCGCCGCCTGACCAGTGCTGCGCGGTTCTGGCAGGTCTCCGGCTTTTCGGTCAACATCGGCCCCAGCGGGCTAAACCTCTCGGTCGGCTCGATTGCCAGCCTCGTGCGCGGCGGCATCGCCTTTGACACGGTGGTCTCCGGCAGCGAACCGATCCGCAGCGGGCAGGTGTTCGATCTTTACGACGACGAAGACACCGCGCGCGCCAGCGTGTTTCGCGAGGAAATCGAGAACCCGGTCGATCTGACCGTGGAATTCGACGAATCCGTCAGCGGCCTGACGGCTGGCTCCTCGGTGGTCTACAAAGGCGTCAAAATCGGCTCTGTCTCCTTCCTTGGCGCCTTCATCGAAGAGCGCAATGACAGCCAAGAGGTCGTACTGCGCTCGGTGATCTCCATCGACCCGCAGCGGCTGGGCTTAGATGCCGAGGCCCCCACCGCAGAGGTGATCGCCTTTTTCTCGAATGCGGTCAAAAACGGGCTGCGCGCACGGTTGGCGACGCAAAGCATTTTTAGCCGCTCCCTCGTGGTCGAGCTGGTGGAACTGCCCGATGCCGCGCCGGATACGCTGGGCATTTTCGCGGAAACGGCACCTTTGTTGCCCTCTGTCGCCTCCGATCTGCCGGATATGGGCGCCACCGCCGAGGGGCTTTTGCAACGGGTGAACGACCTGCCGGTCGAGGAACTTTTGGATCAGACCATCGCCACATTGGCCGCCGTGGAGAGCCTCGCGGGGGACGAAAACCTGCGCGCCGCCCCCGATGCCTTTGTCGCGCTTCTGGACGATGCGCGCGGCCTCATCGGCAGCCCGGAGACCCAAGCCCTGCCCGCAGAGTTGAACACCGCCGTCTCGGAACTGCGCGCCGTCGCCGAACAGTTGCGTCAGGCCGATGCGGTGAACCGCCTCGTCGCCGCACTTGATGCCGCCGAAGAGGCCGCCACCTCCGTCACGGATGTCGCGGGCAAGATTGACACGGCGACCGAGACCCTGCCCGCTCTGATCGCGGATTTGCAGGCGCTCACCGAAAAAGCCAATGCGCTTGAGGTCGAACAATTCTTGGCCGCTGCCTCCGCCTTTCTCGAAGGCGCGGACCGCCTGGTCGACACGCCCGACATGCGCGCGCTTCCGGCCAGCTTGACCGGCGCGTTGGACGAGGCGCGCGAGGCCTTGGCCGAATTGCGCGAAGGCGGCTTGATCGAGAACACCAATGCGACGCTGGCCTCTGCGCGCGAAGCGGCGTCTGCGGTCGAGGATGCCACCGCGAACCTGCCGGAGCTGTCGCGCCGGATCGAGGCGCTGGTGGCCGAGGCCGAGCGCACCCTATCGGATTACGGCTCGCAATCCAGTTTCAACCGCGAGACAATTTCGTCGCTGCGCGAAGTGCGCGCCGCCGCCGAAGCGCTCAGCAAACTCGCCCGCGCCATCGAGCGCAATCCCAATTCCCTCTTGTTTGGACGGTGATCGATATGGTTCGTTTTCTCCCCCTCGCTCTTCTGGCCCTCACCGCCTGTGGCGGCACCGAGCCGCGTTATCTGATCGATAGCGCCCCCGCAGCGACCACGGCCGAAACCACGCAAGTGCGGATGCAGGTGGCGACGCTGGAGATGCGCGAGGTCTCCCTACCCGCCTATGCCGAAGAGTCGCAGATTTTGATCGAGGGGGCGGATGGCGCCCTGACGCCTTTGGACAACGCGCTCTGGGCCGACGAGCCACGCCGCGCCGTGACCCTGCGTCTGGCGGAGGCGATTTCGCGGGGCGGCTCCGCAACGGTCGCCGCCGAGCCTTGGCCGCTTGAAACGCCTGCGCAGGCCGCTGTGCATGTGCAGGTTTCCGATATGTTGGCGCGCGCGCCAGGACGATCAGAGGGACAATCAGAGGGACAATTTGTCCTGAAAGGTCAGTTTGCGGTTTCCTCTTATGACCATGTTGTGCGAGAACGGATCAGTCGGTTCGACATCTCTGTGCCATTGCCGGATGCGAGCCCCGCAAGCATTGCCCGCGCATCGGGTCAAGCGCTGCAAAATTTGGCGATTGAGATCACCCAAGACCTGCGCCGATAACTTTCTCCGATTCAATTCCTGTCAAGCGCTATCTACATATTGACAGTAGACCCCCTCAGGAAGCTATATGATGTTGCTTCGGTTCCATCGACTCGTGTCGGTGGCTAAGAGGGAAGATCGGTGTAAATCCGGCGCTACCCCCGTAACTGTAAGCGGTGAGCGAGGTTGAAAATGCCACTGGGGCCGCCCTTTGAAAGGGGCTCTGGGAAGGCCAGCCAAGCCATGATCCGCGAAGTCAGGAGACCTGCCAAAGCGGAACAGAACCACGAACGGAGGGTTCGGGGGCGCGGGGTTTCCGCTGTCCTCGGCACGACACAAGAGGACAAAGAGCAATGACCGCCCAGACCGCGACCCAGAACGCCACCGACACCATCATCGTTTACTCGAAACCCGCCTGCGTGCAATGCACCGCCACGACGCGCGCGCTCGATGCCAAAGGCATCAGCTACGATGTGATCGACCTGACCCAAGACGACGACGCCATGTCCCGCGTGACCGGCCTCGGCTACCGTCAGGCACCTGTTGTCGTCGCCGGTGAGGATCACTGGTCCGGCTTTCGTCCCGACATGATCGCACGCCTGTCCTGATCCGATGTCAGACGTGTGTCCAGAGCCGGCGCTGCCAAGCGGCTTTCCGGATATCGTCTATTATTCTTCCACTTCGGAAAACACGGTGCGTTTCGTCGACAGGCTCGGCCTTCCGGCGAAACGCATTCCGATCTCTCCGAAGGATACGAGGCCGGTGATCGACCGGCCTTTCGTCCTGATCTGTCCGACCTATGCGGATGGCGAGGGGCGCGGCGCGGTTCCGAAACAGGTGATCCGCCTCTTGAACGATCCCGACACCCGCGCGCTGCTGCGTGGTGTGATTGGGTCTGGAAACCGAAATTTCGGCACTTTGTTTGCCAGCGCGGGCGATGTGATCGCCCGGAAATGCAATGTCCCGCTGCTCTACAAATTCGAGCTGGCGGGATTTGACAATGACATCGCGCGGGTTCGCGCCGGATTGGAACAGATGGGCCGGAACCTCGGCCTCGCACAAATGGGGGATGCGCCATGCTCGACGATGGCTTGAAGAGTGGCCAAAAATCTGGCCTGAATGGCACCACGGATTATCACGCGCTCAACGCGATGCTCAATCTCTACGACGAGAACGGGCATATCCGTTTTGAGGCCGACCGCATGGCGGCACGTCAATATTTCCTGCAACATGTGAACCAGAACACCGTGTTCTTTCACTCGCTCGACGAGAAGCTCGGCTATCTCGTGGAGGAAGGGTACTATGAGGCGGCGGTTCTGGACCAATATTCCAAGAACTTCATGCGCAAGATTTGGGACGACGCCTACGCCAAGAAATTCCGTTTCCCGACCTTCTTGGGCGCCTTCAAATATTACACGTCTTACACGCTGAAAACCCGCGACGGGCAGCGCTATCTTGAGCGCTATGAGGACCGTGTGGTGATGACCGCGCTGGCTCTGGCGCGCGGTGACGAAGCTCTGGCTTTGTCCTTCATGGACGAAATGCTGTCGGGTCGTTTCCAGCCCGCGACGCCGACGTTTTTGAACGCAGGCAAGCAATCCCGTGGCGAGTTGATCTCTTGTTTCCTTTTGCGTCTCGAAGACAACATGGAAAGCATCGGTCGCGGCATCAACTCCGCGCTGCAACTGTCGAAACGCGGTGGCGGTGTGGCGCTTTTGCTGACCAACATCCGCGAGCACGGCGCGCCGATCAAAGGTATCGAGAACCAGTCTTCGGGCGTCATTCCGGTGATGAAGCTCCTCGAAGACAGCTTTTCCTACGCCAACCAATTGGGCGCACGTCAGGGTGCCGGTGCCGTTTACCTGAACGCGCATCACCCTGATATTATGCGGTTTTTGGACACCAAACGCGAAAACGCCGACGAGAAAATCCGCATCAAGACGCTGTCTTTGGGCGTGGTGATCCCCGACATCACCTTTGAGCTCGCCAAGAAAAACGCCGATATGTATCTCTTCTCCCCGCATGACGTGGAAAAGGTCTACGGCGTGCCCTTCTCTGAAATCTCGGTCACCGAGAAATACGAAGAGATGGTGGACGACAAACGCATTCACAAGAAAAAGATCAACGCGCGGACCTTCTTCCAGACCATCGCGGAAATTCAGTTCGAAAGCGGCTATCCCTACATCATGTTCGAGGACACGGTGAACCGGATGAACCCGATTGCGGGTCGCATCAACATGTCGAACCTCTGTTCCGAGATTTTGCAGGTCAACGAGGCCTCCGAGTTCAACGATGACCTGTCCTATAGCCACCTTGGCACCGATATTTCGTGCAACCTCGGCTCGCTGAATATCGCGAAAACCATGGACGGCAAGGATCTGGGCCAGAGCGTCGGCACCGCCGTGCGTGCGCTGACCGCCGTGTCGGAAATGTCCGCGATTGACTCCGTGCCCTCGATCCGTCGCGGCAATGACGAAAGCCATGCCATCGGCCTGGGCCAGATGAACTTGCACGGCTTTTTGGCCCGCGAGCACATCCATTACGGCTCCCCCGAAGGCGTCGAATTCACCTCCGTCTATTTCGCCGCCGTCGCCTATCACGCGATCCGCGAGAGCAACGCTTTGGCGCGCGAACATGGCGAGAGCTTCAAAGGCTTTGCCGACAGCGACTATGCCAATGGCAGCTTCTTCGACAAATACACCGACCGCGATTGGTTGCCGGAAAGCGAAAAGGTGACATCTCTCTTCGAAGGCATGGACCTGCCGACCCGCGAAGACTGGGCCAAGCTCAAAGAGGCGGTGATGAAGGACGGGCTTTACAACCGCAACCTTCAGGCCGTGCCGCCGACCGGGTCTATCTCCTATATCAACAATTCGACCTCCTCGATCCATCCGATTGTGTCGAAAGTTGAGATTCGCAAAGAGGGCAAGATCGGCCGCGTCTATTACCCGGCCGCCTTCATGTCGAACGAGAACCTAGACTACTACCGCGATGCCTATGAGATCGGGCCGGAAGCCCTGATCGACACCTATGCGGCGGCGACCGAGCACGTCGATCAGGGGCTGTCCCTGACGCTGTTCTTCCCGGCAGAGGCCACCACGCGCGACATCAACAAAGCGCAGATTTACGCGTGGAAAAAAGGCATCAAGACCATATATTACATCCGCTTGCGTCAGGCTGCCCTTGAGGGCACCGAGGTGCAAGGCTGCGTGTCCTGCACGCTCTGAGGAGAAAGAGTATGAAAGACATGACCGATATCCGCATTCCGCGCGCGATCAACTGGAACCGTCTGGAGGACGACAAGGACCTTGAGGTCTGGAACCGTCTGACGGTGAACTTCTGGCTGCCGGAAAAAGTGCCGCTGTCGAACGACATTCCGAGCTGGGCGACGCTCAAGGATTTTGAGAAAACCCTGACGATCAGGGTGTTTACGGGCCTCACGCTTTTGGACACGATCCAGAACACCGTCGGCGCGCCGTCTCTCATGCCCGATGCGGTGACGCCGCATGAAGAGGCCGTTCTGACCAACGTCGCCTTCATGGAGGCCGTCCACGCGCGGTCTTATTCCTCGATCTTCTCGACGCTCTGCTCAACGAAAGAGGTGGACGAGGCCTTCCGTTGGTCCGAAGAGAACCCGCATCTGCAAGCCAAGGCGCGGGCAATTCTCGAGACCTACGCGCCCGGAAACGATCCGCTGAAACGCAAGATCGCTTCGGTGTTCCTCGAAAGCTTCCTGTTCTATTCGGGCTTCTACCTTCCGATGTATTGGTCGTCGCGCGCGAAGCTCACGAACACCGCCGATCTCATCCGGCTGATCATCCGCGACGAGGCGGTGCATGGCTATTACATCGGCTATAAATTCCAGCGCGGTATGGAGAAGCTGCCGGAAGCCGAGCAACAGGCGCTCAAGGACTATGCCTATAGCCTTTTGTTCGAGCTTTACGAGATCGAGAACCAATACACCGAGGAGCTTTATGACGAGATCGGCCTGACCGAGGACGTCAAAACCTTCCTGCATTACAACGCCAACAAGGCGCTGCAAAACTTGGGCTTTGAGGCGCTTTTCCCGCCGGAGGTCTCCGAGGTGAACGCCGCTATTCTCGCCGCGCTCAGCCCCGACAGCGAGAACCACGACTTCTTCTCCGGGTCGGGCTCCAGCTACGTGATCGGCAAGGCGGTCGCGACCGAGGACGAAGACTGGGATTTCTGATCTCGGGCATCGCAAAACCAAAAACGGCAGGCCGCAAAGCCTGCCGTTTTTCATTTGTGATATAACCTCTTAGCGGATCGCCAAACCGGCCTCATCGAACAGATGCGTGCGGCCCTCACCGAATTTCAGCCCGACCTTTTCACCCGGCTGATGTGGCGCATCGCCCAGATCACGAATGGTCATCTGCCCCGCGCCGTTTTCGGCATCGACGATGATGTAAGTGTCGGCGCCGAGGTATTCGACCACATCGACCACACCATCGAGATCACCCTCGCCGGGCGACACGATGGAAATGTGCTCAGGCCGAATGCCCAGGTCCTTGCCCTTATCGCCCTGTCCCGTTGAGGCTGCCGGAATGACGTTCATTTTCGGAGAACCAATGAACTGCGCGACGAAGAGGTTGCCGGGGCGTTCGTAAAGCTCTTTCGGCGAGCCAACCTGCGCGATCTTGCCCGCTTCCAACACGACGATGCGGTCCGCCAAAGTCATCGCCTCGACCTGATCGTGGGTCACATAGATCATCGTGGATTTCAGCGAACGGTGCAGTTTCGCAAGCTCATAGCGCATCTCCACGCGCAGCGCAGCGTCCAAATTCGACAGCGGTTCATCGAACAGAAACGCCGTCGGATCGCGCACGATGGAGCGGCCAATGGCGACACGTTGCCGTTGCCCACCGGAGAGGTCTTTCGGACGTCGGTCGAGATAGTCGTCGAGCTTCAAAACCCGCGCGGCCTCGTCGACCTTTTGCTTGATCACATCCTTCGGCTCACCAGCGGCTTTCAAAGCAAAGCCCACATTGTCGCGCACCGACATATGCGGATAAAGCGCATAAGACTGGAACACCATCGCGAGGCCCCGTTTCGATGGCGGCTCGGCGGTGGCGTCACGCTCGCCCACGAAAATCTTGCCGCGAGAGGTCTCTTCCAGACCCGCAATCATCCGCAATAGCGTCGATTTCCCACAGCCGGACGGCCCCACAAAAATGATGAATTCGCCTTCGTCGATCTTAAGATCAACGCCCTTGATCACCTGTACGTCGCCGAACCATTTCTCGACGGCCTGTAGCTCAATGCTCGACATCGCTTACTCCTTCACAGTCTGTTGCGGGGCACGGGTCTGACCGCACCACGTCAGCCAGACGGCAGCCGTCCAGCCAAAGGAGGCCCCGCCACAGGGCGTGCCATCCATCGGATCGTAATATTCCCAAAACCCACCGCCCTCGATCAGGCGCGCGGTCTCGTCGCGAAGCCGCGCTTCGGCCTCTTTGCGGCCCATGTCCTTGAGCCCCATGGCGATGAGCGAATTGACCACCGGCCATGTCGGCCCGCGCCAATAGCGCCGCGGCTCGAACCGTTCGCTGTCCGGGTCGGCGGAGGGGATGCCGTAGGACACCTTGTCCCAAATCCGCGCGAAATGGGCGTCCAGCGCCGGGCGCGACACCCCCGCGAGATAGGACAAGAAGGCCCCCGATCCCAAGACATTCGCGAAGTTTCCGGTCCGCATGTCATAGGCGTCGAACCAGCCCTTTTCGGCGTTCCACATCTTGTCGAGCCCCTCACGAAGCTGCGCCTCTTGCGCCTGCAAATTGGTGACATCCTCACCCAAGATGCGCCCCAAGGCGATCAGGTCAGAGAATGCCCGCAGAAGCACAAAGGTGATCCCCGGATCGGCCATCAGGAAGGGACCGTTCTCGACCATCTCCCGGTCGTCCCAATTCACGGAACGGCCAAAGGCAAGGATCGCCAGATAGCGGTCGTAATCCCATTTCTGCGGGCGCTCCTCGACTTTGACATGGGTGGTGTCGCGGCGCAGATAGGGGTCGTCCTCATTGATCGCAATGCCCTCCATGCCGAGGTCCCAATCGGGGCAATTGTCCCGCCCACTCTCCCAAGGATGGATGATCGCGACAGGCCCGTCTTTGCAGCGTTCCTTGATCCACCAATCATGCCAGGCGACCAGTTTCGGATAGAGCGCTTTCACATGCGGCAGGCCCGCTTCCGGGTTCCTCTCATAGATTTTCCGAATGAGCGTCGCGGCCACGGGAGGCTGCGAAATGCCCGAGGTCGGCGGCTCATGGGTCGCGCCCCAGACCTTAGGCCCCGGAAAATAATCCGGGTCGACCTTATGGAAAATGATATGCGGCACCATGCCGGTGTCCCATTGCGAGGCGAACAAAAGCTCGACCTCCGCCCAAGCACGGGTCATATCGAAGGTCGCATAGCCCCAGGCGGAGAACATGCTGTCCCAGTTCCACTGATAGGGATAAAGCCGCGCGGTCGGGATGGTGTAGCCGCCGCGATCATTGCCCAAAAGGACATCACGGGCGGCTTGGTCGATGGGGTTTTGATGTGTCATCCTTTCACACTCCCCGCCGTCAGGCCCTTGGTCATGAATTTTTCCAGCCCCAAGAACAGCGCCATGATCGGCACGGTGGCGATCACCGAGCCTGCCATCAGGTGTTGCCGTGGGATTTCCGACGAGTTGAGTGAGGCAATCCCGCGCGTCAGGGTGAATTTCGACGGATCGTCCAAAAGCATGAAGGCCAAGAGGAACTCGTTCCACGCGATCATGAAGACGTAAAGCGACACGGAGGCAAGCGCGGGCAAGCTGAGCGGCAGGGTGATTTTCCAAATCACCTGAAGCCGTGAAAGCCCGTCCATCAGCCCGGCTTCTTCGATCTCTGCGGGCAACCCGCGGAAGTAGCCTTGGAGCATATACAAAGCCACCGGGATCGTGGTCACCGGGTAGATCATCACGATGCCGGTGATCGAATTGCGCAGCCCCATCATCGAAAAGGCGATGTAGATCGGAAGCGCCAGAACGATCATCGGCACCATGTAGATCAAGAGGATAGACCGCGAAAACGCCGCCTGCCCTCGGAACCTCAGACGCGCGACCGCATAGGCGCCAGGAATCGCGAAGAGAAGCGTGATGAACACGGTCAGCACCGAAATGTAGAACGAGGTCCACATATAGGAGCCGAAATTGAACTCCGTGATCAGCTCGACATAGGAGCGGAACAGACCCCAGCCTTGCGACAGGTCGATGGAGAAATCCAAGGGGTTCTGCATCAGCTGCGCCTGGTTTTTCAGACTGGTCATCACCATCACGTAGAAGGGAATGACCACGATGGAGGTGAAGAAAATATAGCCAAACCCCCGGAGCGTGCGGATCACCGCATCCTCAAACTCATGCCGCGTCAGAGCGCCCATGATCAGCTCTTCGACAAAAACCTTGAGCGGCCAGCCGATGCCGATCCCCATGAACACAGCCGCCGCTACGCGCGCCACCAAAGAGACGTTGCCGGTCAGAACCGGGCCGATCCCAAGCGACAGGGCAATAAAATAGACCACAGTGAGTAGAGCGGAGGCGACCAAAGTCGTCCCGCCCCAGACAAGCGCCAATCCCGTGGGAATGCCAAAAATCACGGACCACGTCAGAGAGGGCCGGAACGCTTCGCCGGTGGCGAAACTCATCGCCACAGCGACGGTCACCGCGATGACAAATGTCCACAAAACGCCCAAGGCGGGGCCGGTGAGATATCCGAAACGGAGGTGTTTCATAGCCCCTCCTCCTTCGACATGAATTTGAAGAAGAACACGGAGAACAACAGCAGACAGGCAAAGATCACCACGGCCACCGCAGCACCCGCGCCGATGTTCGACACCGCAAAGGCCTGTTCATAGACGTTCACGGTCAACACCCGCGTGCCCGCGTTGCCGCCGGTCAAAAGGAAAATGTCGTCGAACTTGTTGAACGTCCAGATGAAGCGCAACAGGAAGAGCACCGAGAGAATGCCCAAGAGCTGCGGCAGGCTGAGATACCAGAACTGCTGAAACGGCGAGGCGCCATCCATATCGGCGGCCTCATACATATCGGTCGAGATCGACTGCATCCGGGCGAGGATGAACAGGAACGACAGCGGGAAATAGCGCCAGATTTCAAAGAGCGTCACCATGATCAGCGCCAGGGGCCGTTCACCAAAGAAGTTGATCGCCTGATCTGTCACGCCCATCTGCACCAAAAGCGCGTTGGCGGAGCCAGAGAAGGGATCGAAGAGCAAAATCCACGCAAAGGCCACCGCGATCACCGGCGCCACATAGGGGAAGAGGTAAAGCCCGCGCAAAATGCCTTGACCCTTGAAGGAGTGATTGAGCAGCAAGGAGGCGAAAAGCCCCATGACCAGCGCACCCACTGTGCCAAAGACCGTGTAAAACAGGGTCACTCCAAGAACGGAAAAGAACTCGCCTCCGTCAAATACGGACACAAAGTTCTTTAAGGTGAACTCATTGTTGGTGAGCACGAAAGAGGCTTTGCCATCGACCTGAACCGGCGTGTCCTCGACATCGCCCTCCGCATCGAACCACGCCTGCTCGGTCACGACAGGGATGTTCAGCGTCTCACGATAGCCGCCCTCCCAATCGCCCAGATCACAGGACAAAATCCCCTCGGCGATCTCACAGCGCGGGTCCAACTCCCCCGCCAGCGTCAGCCCCTCTGGCCATGCGTCTTCCAATGTCACGCCGGTGATCTCGGATCTCGGAGACGAGTTGCGCAGCCGGTATCGAAGCGTCGCCTCATCGCCTGCCGCCGCAGGACGGCCCCGCAGGTCTTCGCGCACGACCGTATCCGGCGCCCGCAAATCCGACAGTGAGACGGGTTTCACGGAAATCCAGAAGATCGCCAAGAGCGGCAGGATTACGACCAGTGAAACGGCTAAAATCGTAGGGGTCAAAAGGCCCCAGGCAAGGCGCGCCTCGGAACGGGCCAGAGGCCCGGCCCCGCGCGGAGGTCCGATGTCCGACATGGAAAACTCCCTGTCTGTTCTGAAAGAAAGGGGGTGCGTGCACCGCACCCCCGAAAGGCGCTTATTCGATCGCGCCCAGTTCGGCGTTCATCTCGGCCACGGCCGCCGCCGCGTCGATTTCACCGTCGATATATTCACGCACCACGCGGTTGATGACCTGAGAGTTGATCATCTTGGAGGCGAGCGTCAGTTGGCCTTCGGTCACACCCCAACGCTGAGCCACGTCGAGACCGCCGACGATTTCGTCGATCATGTCTTGCGCATAAAGATCACCCAGCGGCGCTTTGCGGTCCACACCGGCTGGCAGCTCTGCCCATTCCTTGGCGAACAATTCCGGGTCATCCGCTGTGCCACGACGCACCGGGAATTTGCCCTCGGGCGCGATGGACAGCGTCTGGGTGTAGCCCTCATCCATGGAATACATCACGAATTCCTCGGCAGCATCCGTATCCGCATCCGACGTGATGCCGAAATAACGGATGTCACCCCAGGCCGCGCCGTCCGGGTTGGACGGACCGGAGAAGGTCGTCACGATGCCGGTTTTCGAGGCCAATTCGCCAGAGGTCGGATCGTCGTTGATCGTGGGTGGCGAGCTGTCGCGCAGGCCGGCCAGCTCATCGAGGATGAAGGGCGACCAGATGATCATCGCCGCATTGCCAGAGAAGTAGAGCGTGCGGGACTGGTCCCAATAGAGATCACCCGGAGGCGAGGCTTCGGCGATGGCTTTATAGAAATCAAGCACTTCGGTGGTTTTCGTCTCATCCAAAGGCGCAAAACCACCCTCGTCCACCGGGCTCACGCCATTGGCGAGGAAGACATGTTCCAACACCTGCGACATGAAGTTTTCATCCACCTTGGTCGCGGCCACGAAGCCATACATTTCCGGCGGATTGTGGAGCTTTTCAAGTGCCGCTTCGACAGCGGCATAAGAGGTCGGCGCCTCAAGCCCCGCTTCGTCGAAGAGGTCCTTGCGATAGACGATCATCTGGGTCCAGCCATCGACCGGCACGGAGGCATAGCCATCATCCATCGCCGCCATCCCCAGAGCACCGGGGGCGAAGGTGTCGACGCCCAACTCTTCGATCACGTCGGTGGCGGCATCCATATCGAGGATCCCCGCCTCGGCCCAAGGCAGCGCATATTGCAGCGTGTGATAGATCACATCCGGCAAATCGCCCGCAGCAAAGGCCGCAGTGGCCCGCGTGCCAAGCTCGGCCTCGGTCACCGGGATCACCTCAACAGCCGTGCCGGTTTTTTCTTCGAACGCCTTGGCCATCTCTTCTTGTTTCGCCAAACGATCCGGCTGTTCCTCGGTGGTCCAGAACCGCAACGTGTCGGCACTTGCCGCAAAGCTGGTCAACGCAAGCGCGGTCGCCGCCGTTGTCAAAAGGATGTGTTTTTTCAGTGTCATCGCTCTCTCCCTGAGTTGATGCATTCAATCGTTACGACTGCGATCCACCGACAGGCGGATCACATGATGCGCCAGTTCTTCTGGCGTCTTGTCCGGACGGCCCGTCGAGCCTCCCGGGCGAAATTCTGCGGCAATGAGATCTTGTTGAAGCGGCGCATTGAGATCGCGCACCCGCGCCATAAGCATCGCACCCAAAGCCGCGCCGGCTTTTCGATTGTCGACAGCAAAGGTGGCCAAACGCGGCCACATCGCCTGCGCCTCGGGCGAGCCGTCATAGCCGATGATCGACAGGTCCGACCCGATCTTGAGCCCCATCTCATGGGCGACGTCATAAACCCCGCGTGCCAGAGTATCGGTGGCGCAAAGAATGGCGGTGGGCGGCTGTTCCAGAGCCAACAACTGACGCGTGGCCTTGGCGGATTCTTCCGGGTCCAGCACCTCTTCGATCATCAAGGCCGGGTCAAACGCCAAGCCTTCCTGCTCAAGTCCCGCGCGATAGCCGTCGCGGCGCAGATGCGAATAGGCGTAATGGCTGGCAGAGCCGATATAGGCGATCCGCTCATGTCCCAGTTGCGCCAGCCAAGTCACGGCCTCTGCCATAGAAGCCTCACTCAACGCATCAAAATAGGACGTCTCAGCGTGATTTTTACTGCGGCCATAGCAAATATAAGGTGCATTTTCGCGATCCAGAAAGGCGATGCGCGGATCGTCCCACAACACGCGCGGCAAGATGAAGCCATCGGCTTTGCGATGCAAAATCAGGTCGCGCATGATCCGCAAGGTATCGCCTTCGCTCTCAGAGGTCGCGATGGTGAGCGTCCAGCCTTCAGCAGAGGCGGCTTGGGTCAATCCGGCGAGGAATTCAGCCAGAAACGGCGCGTGGGCGTCATGTTCAGACAGCTCGATCACGAGCCCCAAAGAACAGCTGCGCCCTGTCTTGATCGCCTGCGCCTGGCTCAAAGGACGATAGCCCATCGCCTGAGCGGCACGAATGACACGAATGCGGGTGGTTTCGGAAATATCCGGATAACCGTTCAACGCACGGGAGACTGTGCCCTTCGTCAGACTGAGCGCCTGAGAAAGATCGGTGATCGTCACCCGCGCATTATCGCGGGAGCGTCGATCCGGTTTTACGTCTGACCTCACCTGATTCGCCTCCTCACCATCACAAGAAACTCCGAAACCGGTTTCGGCAACGCGTTTTTATCAAATAGTCCATTTTGGCAGCGCGGCAAATTTGCTGCACTGCCAAAATGGAAGCTATTGATTGGAGGGGGATTTTTCAGGCGATGCGGAAGACCTTGGCCGCCTCTTCCTTGGAAATATTGGCCTTGTCATGGGTCGAGGTCACCCGGCCTCGCTCCATGAAAACAAGGCTGTCGGCGAGGTCGTAAGCAAACTCGAAATACTGTTCGACCAGCACAATCGCCATGTCGCCACGGTCCCGCAAAAGCGAGATCACGCGGCCGATTTGCTGGATGATATTGGGCTGAATCCCCTCGGTCGGTTCATCCAGAAGCAAAAGCTTTGGCTTGATGATCAACGCGCGGGCGATGGCCAATTGCTGCTGCTGCCCGCCGGACAAATCGCCGCCGCGCCGGTGCATGAACTCCTTGAGGATCGGGAACAGCTCAAAGATTTCATCGGGGATAAAATGTTCGGATTTCGGCAAACAGGTGAACCCGCTTTCGAGATTTTCCTTCACCGTCAAAAGCGGAAAAATCATCCGGCCTTGCGGCACCACGGCGAGGCCTTTCTTGGCCAAATCATGCGCAGGCACACGCCCGACATCTTCGCCGTTGAGCATCATCGAGCCACCAGACCGCGGGTGCGTGCCGGAGATCGCCTTGAGCAAGGAGGTTTTGCCCACGCCGTTCGTCCCCATGACACAGGTCACTTTGCCGGCCTCGGCCGAGATGTCCACGTCATAAAGAATTTGCGAACCGCCGTAATGGAGAGAGAGGTTCTTCACATCGAGCATGGTAGTCTCTCCTTATCGACCCAAATAGACGTCAATCACGTCCTGGTTTTGCGTTACGTGATCCAGAGAGCCCTCGGCCAGAACCGATCCCTCGTGCAACACGGTGACCTTGCACTCGAGCCGGCGGACGAACTCCATATCGTGTTCGACCACCACCACGGCGCGGGTTTTGGCGGCCTCTTTCAAGATGTCCGTCGTGTGTTCACGCTCGCCCAAGGTCATCCCGGCGGCTGGTTCATCGACCAGCAAAAGCTTCGGGTCCTGCGCCAGAAGCATGCCGATCTCCAACCATTGCTTTTGCCCATGCGACAGCTCGCCGGATTTGCGCTCCAACTGGTCGGAAAGTCCGATCTCGGCGGCAAGTTCCTCGACCTTTGCCAAATCCTTGAACTTCGGACGAAAGAACAGAACTTTGAGCGGATTGCGGTCGTTTTTGACCGCCATCAGCAGGTTTTCGAACACCGTTTGGTCCTCGAACACCGTCGGACGTTGAAATTTGCGGCCAATCCCGGCGCGGGCAATCTTGGCCTCGTTCATGCCAATGAGATTGCGCGACAGCTCGCCCCAGAGAACCTTGCCCTCATCGGGTTTCGTCTTGCCCGTGACAATATCCATAAAGGTCGTCTTGCCCGCCCCGTTGGGTCCGATGATAGCGCGCATCTCGGCGGGGCCGATCTCGAAGGACAGGTTGTTGATCGCCTTGAACCCATCGAAAGAGACGGAAATGCCGGAGACTTCGAGAAGTGTGCCTTTATTGCTCATTTCTCCGCCTCCTCTTCGCGCAGGCTGCCTTTGTCGGGACCAAGCGGCACGCCGTGCCGGTTTGGCGACATGCGATGGGTGATCAGGTCGAACAACCCGCCGATGCCTTTGGGCGCGAACAGGGTGACGAGGACGAAGGACAGGCCCAGAAGCACCAACCACCAATCAACCCATTTGATCGTGTAAAATCCGAGGTTGATGTCGGGCGCTTGCCCGCCTGTGAAATAGGTCGAGACCAGCGAGACGAACCCGGCGCCGATCACCGCGCCGTAGATGCGGCCACGTCCGCCGATGGCGACCCAGACCGCGAGGTAGATGGAGGCGATGGGGGCGATCTCGGCGGGATTGATGATGCCCGCTTGCGGATAATAGAGCGCCCCACCGATGGCCGCGATCACGGCGGTGAGGGTAAAGACGAAAAGCTTGAACCCTTCGACGGAGTAACCAAGGAAACGTACCCGCGCCTCGTCATCTCGGATACCGCGAATGACGGAGCCGAATTTGCCGGAGACGATGAAGGCGGCGATCAGATAGGTGAGCAGAAGCGCGAAAGCCGAGGCCCAGAAGAACCAGATCGAAATATTGTCCTGTGAGATCGCATCCGCGCCGGGCAGGTTTTGCAGGCCCGAAAGGCCGTTGTTGCCGCGTAGACCGCTGTCGTTCTGGAAGAGGTAGAGCGACAAAGCGAGGGTCATCGCCTGGGTCAGGATCGACAGGTAGACGCCCGTGACCCGCGAGCGGAAGGCCAGCCAGCCGAAGACCAGCGCAAGGATACCGGGAACCAACACGACCAAAGCGATCTGCGCCCAGAAACTATGGGCGAACGTCCAGATCAGTGGGAAATCCGACGAGCCAACGACACCGAAAATCTGCGTCCCGATGGCGTCCGAGATTTCCGACGACGTGGGTGGAATGGGCGCATTGGCCATGCTCTCAATCACGATGATCTCGGTGCGAGCATACATCAGCCACATGCCAATCATATAGCCGCCCAGACCGAAAAAGGCGAAATGGCCCAAGGAGAGGATACCCGTGTAACCCCAGACCAGATCCATCGCGATGGCCACCAAAGCGAGGCAAAGCGTCTTGCCCAGCGTTTTGACGAAAGAGGTCGAAAGCGCGCCGGAGCCATAGGCCTCCGACATGAAGGTGACGGCGAGGGTGAAGATCGCAAGGACCGCGATGAACACCATAAGGGAGGGGTTTTTCTTGAAGATTTCCATGGATCAATCCCTCTTAATCGCCAGCGGCACGGCCCTTGAGAGCAATGATGCCCTTGGGTCGGAACTGAATGAAAATGATGATGAAGACGATCATATAGGTCTGCGCCGCCAATGTGTTCGACGGGTTGAACCATTCGATGCCCTTTTGCAGGAAGCCAATCATGGTCGCGCCCAAGAGCGTGCCCCAAATGTTGCCAACGCCACCGACGACCACGGTCATGAAGCTTTGGACGATATAGTCGGAGCCCAGCTCGGAGGTGACTTTCGCATAGAGCCCGATCGCCACCCCGGCGATGCCGGCGATGCCGGAGCCGAGGCCGAAGGTCAGCATGTTCACCTTGTCGGGGTTGATGCCCATGGAGGCCGCCATGCGCGGATTTTGCGTCACGGCGCGGGTCTCGAGGCCCAGACGCGTTTTCTTCATGATGAAAAGGAAGACGCCCAGAAAGATCAGCGCGAGGATGAAGATCGCGATGCGGATGTAGGAGATCGACACAACGTCGTTGAAGGACAAAGCGCCATCGAGCCAACCGGGCGAGGTCAGCGGGCGAGCCTGAGTGCCGAAGATGTTCTTCGCCAACTGCTGCAGCGCGATGGACACACCGAAGGTCGCCAAAAGCGTTTCCAGCGGACGGTTGTAAAGCCAGCGAATGATCAGCCGCTCCATCGCCACCCCGGCGGCGAAGGTGACGGCAAAAGCCAGAGGGATCGCGAGAAGGATCGAGACGGTGTAATCCGGCACGATCTGTTGCACGACATAGCCGGTGTAGGCCCCCATCATGATGAATTCGCCATGCGCCATGTTGATCACGCCCATGACGCCGAAGGTGATCGCCAACCCGATGGCAGCGAGGAAATAGATCGAGGCGAGAGAGAGACCATCGAGCGAGAGATCGAAAAACTGGTTCAGCCCGACAGCGCGGTTGATCGAAGCCAGCGTCGCCTCGGCGGCATCGGTGACCGCCTGTGACGGCTCATCATAAACCTCGGCAAAGCGCAGGCCCGTAACGGCCGCCTCCATCGTGAAATTCGGATCGAAGGCGGGCACAACGCCCTCTTGCGCCAGCACCGTATAGGCCCGGTCGCGGGCCTCTTGCGTGTTCAGATCGGCCAAGGGCACGCCTGCGACGGCGCCATTTTCGATATGGGTTTCGAGGGCGGCTTTGCGCTCTGATATACTCGGCTGGGTCTCGATCACGCCTGCGGAGACCAAGAGGTCATAGGCCGCCTCGACCGAAAGATCACGCGACCCGGCACGCAACTCGCGTTTGACATTGGCCGCCTCGGACAGGCCCTCTGCGAGCACGATCCTGGTCGAGATCACCGGGTTGAGGGCTGCCCGCGCATCCAATGAAAGCGACCCTTTGAAACCTTCGATGGCCTCGACCCGCGCGGTCTCATCGGGGTCATAAGAAATGGTTAAAAGCCGTTCGGCGGTCTCTTTGAGCGCTTTGATCTCCGGATCGGTCTCTCCCTCAATCGAGGCCCGCAAAGGGGCAAGGTGCGCGGCTTCGCCATTGCGCTGAATGGCCAAAAGCGCCTCACGACGAAGGTCGGGATCGGGCGCATTCAGTTGAAACTGCACCAAAGCCGCGCCGATCATCGCGCGGATGCCGGAATTTGGTTTCAGCTGTTCGAGATCGTCTTTCGTCGCGGCACCAACACTTTCTCCCGTGGCAAAATCGATCAAATCATAGGTCGAACTGTCGATCCTCTCGGCCTTGAAAAACAACCCGTCGCTTGTGCGTTGCCACATGTCCCTGGCTTGCCAGGCCTGCAACACATCCTGCGCCGCAGGCAGACCGGACCCCGCGATAGCGTCAATAGCCGGACCGATGGTGCGACGTGAAGATTGAGAAATGACCTCGGCGTGCTCTTGCAGCACATCCTGAATGGTTCGGTCCTGCGCCTGTGCCGCAAAGCTACAGGACAGCATCAGCAGGCAAGCTGCAATAAAGCTGCGAAGCATGAAATGTCTTTCCGAGCGGGAGGAAGAGAGGGCGAAAGCCGCCCTCTCCAGAGGCATCAGATCAGCTTAGTAGTTGGATTTGAGCTGAACGCAGGTCTCGGTCTCGGTGTTGTACATGCCACAACCGAGGTCTTTCCAATCGGAGACCAGAACGGCGCTCTCCGGCAGGTAGTCGGTCCATGCGTCGCCCGGCACCTCTTCGGTCTGGGAGATGATGTCGAACTGACCATCGGCAAGGATTTCGCCGATCAGCACCGGTTTCGAGAGGTGATGGTTCACATTCATGATGGCGGTGCCGCCGGTGAGGTTCGGGAATTCCTGGCCGTACATCTCGGCACGCACGGCATCGACATCGGTGGAGCCGGCGGCTTCGACGGCGTTCACCCACATGTTGAAGCCGATGTAATGCGCTTCCATCGGGTCGTTGGTCACGCGGGAATCGTCACCGATAAAGGCATGCCAAGCGTCGATGAAGGACGCATTCTCTTCGGTGTCAGCGGACATGAAGTAGTTCCAGGCCGCGAGGTGACCGACGAGGTTGGAGGTGTCGAGACCCGACAGTTCCTCTTCGCCCACCGAGAAGGCTACGACCGGAATGTCATCAGCGGAGACGCCCGCAGCGGCGAGTTCTTTATAGAAACCGATGTTCGCGTCGCCGTTGATGGTGGAGATCACGCCAACCTTCTTGCCATCGGCACCAAGTGCGACAACATCCGCCACGATCTTGGACCAGTCGGAATGGCCGAAGGGCGTGTAGTTCACGAAGATGTCTTCCTCCGCGATGCCTTTGTCTTTCAGATAGGCTTCGAGGATGTTGTTCGTGGTGCGCGGATAGACGTAGTCGGTGCCGAGCAGAGCGAATTTCTCCACGCCCAACTCATCGAGGAAATAATCCGTCGCGGGGATCGCCTGTTGGTTCGGAGCAGCGCCGGTGTAGAACACGTTCTTGGACGATTCCTCGCCTTCATATTGCACCGGGTAGAACAAAAGGCCGTTGAGTTCCTCGATCACCGGCAACACAGATTTGCGCGACACGGAGGTCCAGTTGCCGAACATCACATCAACGTCGTGCACGGTCAGAAGTTCGCGCGCTTTCTCGGCAAACAGCGGCCAGTCGGAGGCCGGGTCGACCACGACGGCTTCGATTTCACAGCCGAGCACGCCGCCCTTGGCGTTCTGCTCCTCGATGAGCATCAGCATGGTGTCTTTCAGCGTGGTTTCCGAAATGGCCATCGTCCCCGACAGCGAATGCAGCACGCCCACTTTCACCGGGCAGTCGGCAGCCATGGCGCCAGAGGCAATCGCGGTGCTTGCAAACAGAGCAGAGGCCAGAGTGGCTTTGAATTGAGTTTTCACTTCCATGTTCCCTTGTTGGAAGCCGCAGAGCTGTCACGCTTCTCACGAATGAGATATCCAGTATTTTGTTTTTTATGGATAAAACGCCAACAGCCCCCTTATGCAGCGTTAAAGATTTACATCTCTTGTGCTTCGGCCAAAGAGGCTTTCGCACATGTCCCCGCGGCGGGTGGTGATCCATCTGAAACCCTGAGGTCTGAGGTTCCCCTCGCACCGCACAAGAAGTCTGGAGTTGCCCCAAACACGCACACAAGACTGTATACATATGAGCGGGGCGCAAATGAGCCGGGTCGCAAGCTCCGCCTAAATTTTAGTCAGACAAAGCGATCAATGACGCTTTGCTGCGCGTCGCCAAAATTCTGCCGGACCGCAGTTGTGTGAGCACGAATCCATCGCCCACCTCTCCGGTTGCACCAGAAAATAAGACTCTAAACACAAAATTAGGGGCTTGCTGCCATGATCCATCCGATCGGTTCGACGCCCGGACCGCAAATCGACGTGAAATTAACGACTGGAAAGTGTTGGATCAGATGACGACGACGCGTGACATAAAACATCGTATTGGCAACATTTTCGGCTCTGTCGCAGCCAAAATTCTCGGGATCTTGTTTGCACTGGTGGGCACCACTTTGGCGGCGATTCTCGTCTCCGGCTCCTTGATCTCCACAATCAATGATGAAGCAGAAAATCTGGTCACTTCGTCCCTTCCGCCTCTCGAAACCGCCTCTGAAATTTCAAATGCTGTTTCCTCCCTCAAAGACACCGTGAACACTTTATTGATCACCAACTCGCACTTGGCGATCCAAACGGCATTGAACGATGTTGAAGAGGCCAGCGCACATCTCCAGAGCCACATGCAAAGCGTCGATCGCACGAAATATCCCGGGCTGGACGAAGAGATGGCGACACTCACCGCCAATCTCGCGACCCTGGAGGAGGCGCGCGCGCAGGAGCTTGAGGCACAAAAACTGAATATGCAGGCGCTCGCCGAGTTGAGTCAGGATGCCCGCACCCTGAGCGATGACTTGCAAAGCCGCATTGAGGGCGCCTCTTTTTCTCTACTCATGGCGGGAAACACCGCCAGCTCGAAATCAAGCCGCAACCTGAGCCAATTGCTCAAACGCGATGTCGATGCGCTCAAACTCGCCCTGATGCTAAAGGCCGAACTCAACATGTCCGTCGGACTGACCCAGGCTTTGCTCGAGACCAATGATTTCGGTTTGCGCGCTGAGCTTCATGAAAAGGCCATCGCGGGACAAACCCGTGTCGAGGCGATCTTGGACGATATGGAAAAGAACAAAGTCGCCAAAGGCTATGTCGACACGCTGCGCGACGCGTTGGCTTTCCCGGGAGAATTCCTGACCCTGTCGCCATCCGAAATGAAAACCCGCGCACGTCTTTTGCATGCTGCTCAAAACGATCTCGACGCCCAAGTGTCCAGCATTGTTGAGCAGACACTGTTCACATTGGACAAGGAAAGTGCCGAGGCCCTGGACACCAATGAGGAGGTGCTCAAAGGTCTTCTGGACACGGATGTGCGTCGCATCACGGATCTGGCCCGCTTTGACACCACCATCAAAACCGTTCTGATCAAAGCCATGCAAGGTGCCGCCTCCAACAACAGCGGTTACATTCAGGCCCTTCAGTTCGAAATCGATGAGATCACCCCCAAACTCGAGGCAGATATCGCCGAGCTCCCCAAAGAGCTCCACGCGATCTTGTCCTCCGTTTTGACTCAGGTGGACCCGAACACCGGTTTGCTGGCCACGCGCCTCAAAACGCTGACCGCGCGGAGCGAAGGCTTTCTCGCCACATCCGCCGTCTCTGAGGATTTGTTGAACATTTCCGAAATCGTCGTCCAGATTTCCAGCGACTCCATTGCCGACATCTCGTCCGCAAGCCAGGTCTTAATGTCGACCGCACAAGGTGCGTCGAAAACCATGGGAGGCATCACCGCCTTCGCCATTGCGATTGTCCTCGCGGCGCCCATTCTGACCTATCTCTTCATCATGCGACCGCTCAGCGCCGTCACGGCAAGCACAGAACGTCTGGCCGTTGGGGAAATGTCCGAAATCAAACGCGTCGGCGGACGTTACGGTGAGATCGCACGGCTCTTCTCCGCCCTGAGCGTGTTCCGCAACAACCTTGTGGAAAAGGAACGCATGGAGGCCGAAACCGCCGAGCGCAAACAAAAAGAAGCCGAAGCGAAGGCCCAAGCCGCAGAAGACGAACGAGCACGCGAAGCCGCGGAACAAGACCGTAAAATTGAACAAGAACGTCGGGAAAGAGAACAGGAAGCCCGTGCAGAAGCCGAACGCCGCAAACTCGAAGACGCTGCCGAGGCAGAGCGCAAAGCACGGCATGCCGAACAGACGATGGTCGTCGACGCTTTGGCCGACGGTCTGCGCCGCCTGTCCAAAGGCGACGTGCGCCTGACCATCGATCAGGTCTTCCCAGATGGCTATGAGCAACTGCGCCAAGACTACAATGCAGCCGTCCTGTCCCTGCGGTCCGTGGTTGAGAAACTCTCTGGAACCTCGCAAACGATCCACACCAACTCGAGCGAAATTTCGAATGCGGCGAATGATCTGTCGCAGCGCACGGAACGCGCCGCCTCGATGTTGGGTGAAACCGCCTCTGCTCTGACCGAATTGACCGCCGCCGTCAAATCCGCAGCCGATGGCGCAGCCTCCGCCAACAACACTGTGAATGGCGCAAAGGCCAATGCGCAAAACGCAAGCACCGTCGTGCAGCAAGCGATCTCCGCTATGGACGCGATCTCGGATTCCTCTGAGAAGATTTCGAAAATCATCTCCGTCATCGACGATATCGCGTTCCAGACCAACCTTCTGGCTCTCAACGCTGGTGTGGAGGCGGCACGCGCGGGAGACGCCGGTCGTGGCTTCGCCGTCGTTGCCTCTGAAGTTCGTGCCCTGGCACAAAGATCTTCGGAAGCCGCGCGTGAGATCAATTCTTTGATTTCGGTCTCCGGACAAGAAGTCGGTCGTGGCGTGACCCTTGTAGATCAAACGGGCGAAGCTCTGCGTTCCATTGTTCAAGATGTGTCCGTGATTTCCACCCATATGGCCGAAATCGCCACCTCAGCCGAACAGCAATCGGCCGGCATTTCCGAGATCAACAGCGCCGTCGCCAATCTCGATCAGACCACGCAACAAAACGCTGCCATGTTCGAACAAACGACCGCCGCAAGCTTCTCGCTGGCGAATGAGGCCTCGACGCTCAACGATATTGTCGCACAGTTTGTTTTGAGCGACACAGGCAGAGACCAAATGCCTCTGGATGATGAGACAGGTCCTGTGTCCTTGGCCTCGTAGCCCGATCAGGGACGAAAGGTGGTGATGCCAAAATACGCAGATGCCTGTCTTTTGTCCCTGAATGACATCACATGCAGAAAAGACAATCTGGGTATGTTCTCACGTCATTAAATCTGGATAAAACCTTGATATGTCTCAAGGAAGATACACGGCACTTGGATGCAATTATCCGAAGCCGAAAATTCCAGCACAGCAAGGATTGCACGTGACCATATTTCAGAACGTCCCATTCGATCAGCTAAAGGTCGGAATGGAAGCCGAGGTCCGACGCCTCTGCGTCGCAGATGACCTTTACGTCTTCGCCCATGCCTCCGGAAACCTGAACCCAATGCACCTTCCTCACGAAGATGGTGATAAGGATGGCAAACCCGAAGCCGTCGCACCGTCTTTTTGGGTCGGCTCTCTCATTTCAGCAGTGCTGGGCAACAACCTTCCCGGCCCGGGAACGCTCTATAAATCTCAGAACTTGAAATTTCTCGGGCGCGCGCATGCAGGCGATGAACTGATCGCCAGAGTCAAACTGATCCATAAAAGCGATGCCCGGAGCGCGATTTTCGAAACGACAGTGTCTCTCGCCGATGGCACCCTCTTGGTTGAAGGCGAAGCCGAAGTGATCGCCCCCGAAACACATGAGAGTTTCGACATTCATGATGTCCCCGGACTGACGGTCGAAAGCCACCGCCATTTCGACAAATTGCTCGAAATGACCTCCGATCTTCCCGCCACTCGCATGGCCGTAGTCGCCCCGGAAGAGCCAAATTCGCTGCGCGGCGCCATGATGGCGGCCGAACACAATCTGATCACACCCATTCTCTTGGGCGACCAAGATAAAATCCGCAGCACGGCGAAAGAATTGGGATTGTCGCTCGATGGTATCGAATTGATCCATTGCACCACTCATCGCGAAGCCGCGCAACTGGCCGTCACCATGGTCCGCGAAGCCCGCGCCAGCGCGATCATGAAAGGCCACCTGCACACGGACGATCTCTTGCGCCCCATTCTGAGTTCGAATGGCGGCCTCAAAACTGGGCGTCGGCTCAGCCATATTTTTGTGATGGATGTGCCCGGTCTCGATCATCTTCTGATGGTCTCGGACGCCGCCATCAATATCGCCCCAGACCTGCCGACCAAAGTCGACATCGTGCAAAACGCGATCGATCTGGCGATCAGCCTCGGCATCGAGACCCCGAAAGTGGGCGTCCTTTCCGCCGTCGAAACCGTCAATCCTAAAATCCCTTCCACCTTAGACGCGGCGGCGCTCTCGAAAATGGCGGACCGCGACCAGATCAAAGGCGGGATCGTAGACGGCCCGCTCGCCATGGACAATGCAGTCAGCCTGACCGCCGCCAAGACCAAAGGGCTCAAAGGCGGTGTCGCAGGACATGCTGAAATCCTCATCGTGCCGAACCTTGAAAGCGGCAATATGCTGGCCAAGGAATTGACTTTCATCGCGCATGCCGAAGCCGCAGGCGTCGTGATCGGCGCGCGGTGTCCAATTGTTTTGAACTCGCGGTCAGACAGTGACAAATCCCGCCTGGCCTCTTGTGCCGTCGCGGCCCTTCACGCCAAACGCGCGCGGGAGATTACCTGATGGGTCAACGCATTCTCACGATCAACGCGGGCTCTTCTTCGGTCAAATTCGCGCTCTACACCTCTGGCGAAACGCCGGACTGTCTGGCGCAAGGCCTGGTGCAGGGCATTGGATCGACCCCGAGTTTCAAATTCAAATCCGGGAGGCCGACGGACACAAACCTCATCGACGCGAAAGATCAGACCCAAGCACTCGAAGTCATTCTGAAAGAGATTACCCCTCTACTCGACGGCCAAGACGTCGCAGGCGTCGGGCACCGGATCGTCCATGGCGGTCCCCTGCGCGCCACGCCCACGGAATTGACCGAGGACGTACTGGCCGATCTAGCGACCTTCAACCCGCTGGCCCCGTTGCACCAGCCACACAACCTGTCGGCCGTCGAGGCGGCCAAAGAGGCTTTCCCTTACGCGCTGCAAATCGGCTGTTTCGACACCGCATTTCACCGCAATCACCCATGGGAAAACGACATCTACGCCATCCCGCGCAAATATTATCAACAGGGCGTAAAACGCTATGGCTTTCACGGGCTGAGCTACGATTATGTCTCACACCAACTCGTGCGGGATCACCCAGAGCTGCACGGCAAACGGATCATCATGTGTCATTTGGGCAGCGGCGCGTCGATTTGCGCGGTCAACAATGGAGTGTCGATCTCATCCTCCATGGGGTTTTCGCCGCTGGATGGCATCCCAATGTCCACCCGCTCGGGCCACCTCGACCCCGGGATCCTTTTGTATCTCATGGAGACAGAGGGCATGACGGCCAAGGAACTGACCCACATGCTCTATTACGAATCCGGATTTCTGGGCCTGTCGGGCATCAGCCATGACATGCAGGTGCTCGAAGCCTCGGACGCACAGGGCGCCAAAGATGCTGTCGAGTATTTCGTCTACCGTGTGCGACGAGAGATCGGTGCCATGGCGGCAACGCTTTCGGGCATTGATGCGCTCGTCTTCTGTGGCGGCATCGGGGAAAATTCTCCCAATATTCGCCTCCAGATCATCGAACGTCTGGGCTTTTTGGGCATCGAACCCGATATCAAAGCCAACGCTCGAAACGCCACACGGATTTCCAAAGGCGCCACGCCCGTCTTCGTCCTGCCGACGGATGAGGAACAGGTGATCGCCAATGCCGTAGCCAAGGCGCTTGTGCCCGCGCATTAAGCCCGTGGGTTAACTCTCTGCGCTCCGCAACACACGTGCGGGGCGCACCCGCATGGCGCGCCATGAGAACAAGAGCGATGTCAAAGACGTCACAAAAATACCGCCTATAACGATCCAAAGCGCGGCCCCGAGCGACAGGGTGAAATCGGCCTCCATCACGAAATGAAGCACCGCCCAAGCGGCCGTCGCGCCAGAGACTAAGGCAACCAAACCAGCACCCAAACCAAGGATCAACGCACGCAACGCAAAACTTGTCAAAATCCGCGCCCGCCGTGCGCCCAAGGTTTTCAACACCGCCGCCTCATAGCGCCGACGCTCTTCGCCCGCCGCCGCCGTGCCGATCAGGACCACGGCGCCGGTCACCAGCGTCGCAATCGCACCCAAAGTTGTGGCGCTGGCGATGCTTTGCAGCACGGAGACCACACGGTCGATGGCATCGCGCACGCGGATCGTGGTGATGTTCGGATAGGCCCGCGCCAGATCTCGGATCAGCGGCGCTTCGGCCTCTTCCTCGGCATAGATCGTCGCAATCCAGGTGTGCGGCGCACCTGCGAGGGCGACCGGGTTCATGGTCAAAACAAAGCCCATTCCGGCGCCGGAGAAATCCACATTGCGAAACGAAGTGATCGTCCCGGTGATGTCGCGCCCGAGGATGTTGACCGTCATCTCATCGCCGAGCTTCAAGCCCATTTCTGCAGCTTCTTCGGCGGCAAAACTGATCTGCGGCGTGCTGTCTTCTGCGCGCCACCATGCGCCTTCGGTCACCTCGGTGTTGTCAGGCGGTATCGCTGCGTATGTGATGCCGCGGTCTCCGCGTAGCACCCAATGCGGACCTGCGACCTCTTGGGCATCGCGGCCATTGATCTGGGTGATCAGACCTCTGAGCATCGGCGCACTTTCGAACCGGGTGACGCCGGGATCACCTGTGACCCGCGCGGTGAGGCCGTCGATCTGATCCGGTTGAATATCGACGACATAATAGGACGGCGCGCGTTCCGGCAGTTCCTGCGCAATCGCGCCGCGCATATTGGCGTCGATCTGACCGATGGCGGAGAGCACCGTGAGACCGAGCCCAAGGGACAGCACGACAGAGACCGCTTCGCCCCCCGGCCCGCCGATGGACCCAAGCGCCAAACGCAAGGGCAAAGGCGCGCCCCGCCAACGTGACAGGCGGCGCGCAATTGCGGTCAGGGCACGGCCTGCCAACACGAGAAACACGAAGGCAACGGCCAGCCCGGCGAAGGCCCAGAGCACAAGGCTTTTGCTGTCGGAAAAACTGACGGCCACACCTACGAGTGAGGCAATCAGCAGGACAATTGCCGCAAGATAAGGCCAACGCGGCCAGCCCCGCAGACCGAAGAGCGCGTCGCGATAGAGCGCGGCCGGGCGAATGCGCTCAGCCCGCGCCAAGGGCCAGAGTACAAAAATCGCGCTGGCAAGAAAGCCATAGAGCGCGGCCTCCACGAGCGGCATGAGATGCGGCGTGGCCTCGACAGGCACCGGCAAAAGCGTGCGAATGATGGGAAAGGCGATCAGCGGTAGCAAAGCACCAACCACCAGTCCACCGAGGATGGCAAAGCCCGACAAGGTGCCAATCTGAAACGCATAGGCGAGGAAAATCGTGCGCCGCTCGGCGCCGAGGGTTTTCAGCGTCGCGATGACCGAGATTTTGCGATCAAGATAGGCGCGCACAGCGGCAGAGACGCCAACCCCGCCAACAGCCAGCCCTGCCAGACCGACAAGGACCAGAAAGGAGCCGAGCCGATCCACGAACCGGTTCACGCCGGGGGCACCGTTGCGGGAGTCACGCCACCGGAAACCGCCGGAAGCGACCTCGGCCTCGGCACGGGCTTTGAGTGCGTCGAGATCCGTGGTGTCCGGCAGATCGAGCCGGTAAGCGCTTTCGAACAGGGTGCCGGGCGCCAAGAGACCGGAGCTTTGCAAGGCGCTCAGAGAGGTGATGCTGCGCGGCCCAAGCGAGAACCCCGCGCCCGCGCCATCCGGCTCGCGGGTCAGCTCGGCCATGACGACAAAGGGCACATCGGCCAAAGTTACACGATCGCCGATCTCAAGGCCCAGCCGTTCGAACAACATGCGATCCAGCACAATGCCGGGCACACCATCCTGACCGGCCAGCGCCTCTGACAGCGGAATATCCGGGGAAAGCCCAACCGTCCCGATCAGGGGATAGGCGCTATCGACGGCTTTCACCTGCGTCAGCGCGCGGTCTTCGCCCGCGCCCAGCATCGAGCGGAAATCGGCAATTTCGGAAAGCGCCAGAGAGTGGCCTTCCATCCAAGCACGTTCACCCTCGGTGGCGAAGCGGTAGGTGAATTCCATCTCCGCATCGCCGCCCAAAAGTGCGGCACCCTCGCGGGCGAGGCCTTTGGAAATCCCGTCGCGCACAGAGGTCACCGCCGCAATCGCCGCGACACCCAACAACAGGCTGAGGATTAAAACCCGAAAGCCTTTGACGCCCGCACGCAATTCGCGCCGAGCGATGGTCCATGCCAGCCGCGTGCTCACGCCTGTGGCTCCGCATCAATCCGACCGTCGCGCAACCGAACAACACGGTCACAGCGCGCCGCAAGTTCAGGCGAATGCGTGACCATGACAAGGGTCGCCCCATGGCGATCCCGCAGCCCCATCAACAATTCCATGATCGCCTCACCCGTCGTGCCATCGAGATTGCCCGTCGGCTCATCGGCCAAGAGCAATTCGGGACGCGGTGCAGAGGCCCGCGCCAAGGCGACACGTTGCTGTTCTCCGCCCGACATTTGCGCGGGATAATGATCTGCGCGTGCATCAACACCCACGGCCTCCAGTTCTGCCCGCGCGCGCTCGAACGCGTCGGTCACCCCCGCAAGTTCCAGCGGGATCGCGACATTTTCCAAGGCTGTCATCGTCGGAATGAGGTGGAAAGACTGGAACACCACCCCCATATGATCCCTGCGAAACTGCGCCAGTTGATCTTCGTTCATGGCACTCAGATCGCGTCCGAGCACCGACACCCGACCGCCGCTGGCCTGTTCCAGCCCACCCAAAACCATGAGGAGCGACGACTTGCCCGACCCCGACGGCCCAACAAGCCCAAGCGTCTCGCCGCGTTTGACCTCAAGTGAAATGCCGCGCAAAATGTCGACTGGCCCCGCATTGCCATCCAGAGACAGCTGGATGTCTTGGGTGGCGATGATCGGCTCTGTCATGATGGGTCCTTGAGGAGGTATCTTATTGATCTTTGTCACATATGGGGCGGCCCGCAGCCTCGGCAACCGTCTCTCTCTCATCTTGGTCAAGATTGTCTTGATAACCCTGCCCGCGATGGCCGCCTCAGAGCCAGTACGCATCGTGGCCCTTGGGGATAGTCTGACGCAGGGCTACGGGCTTATCCAGCAGGACGGGTTCACCGCGCAATTGCAACGCTGGCTCGATGCCCATGAGGCGGAAGCGACCATCGTCAATGCGGGTGTGTCTGGCGACACGACGGCAGGCGGGCTGAGCCGAGTCGATTGGACGCTGACGCCGGATATCGACGGCATGATCGTGGCGCTTGGCAGCAATGATCTGTTGCGCGGGCTGTCGCCCGAGCTGTCGCGGGCCAATTTGACCGGCATTATGGAGGCGGCAGAGGCAAATGACATTCCTGTTCTGCTGGTCGGCATGCAGGCCCCTGGCAATTATGGCGCCGAATACAAAGCGCAATTCGATGCGATCTACCCGGAACTGGCCGAAGAGTTCGGCACGCTCTATTTCGAAGGTTTCCTGAAACCGCTCACCGATTTGGCACCTTGGGAACAGATGCTCGACACCCATATGCAGCCCGATGGCATTCACCCGAATGCAACCGGCGTGTCGGTCATTGTCGAAGCGATGGGGCCGACGGTTGCCGAACTTGCCGATCTGGCGCGAAAGTGAATTTACTCAGGGCTTTGGGTGATCGTCGTAGTCGCCGGTGAGGATGCGGTTCGCATCCCCGTCCGGGTCGTCATATTGCCGCGAACGGATCGACCAGAAGAACCCCGCAAGCCCAAGCCCACCGAGAAAGATCGAGATCGGGATGAGATAGACGAGCACGTTCATGATTTACCTCGGAGGCGCAAAGCATTGAGCGACACGGTGATCGAGCTGAACGACATGGCCAAGGCGGCCGCCAAAGGCGTGGCGAACCCCGCCAAGGCAATCGGCACAGCGATCAGGTTGTAAAGCGTCGCGATATTGAAGTTTTCCTTGATCCGCTTGGTGGCGGAGACGGCGACCTGCGTGGCCTCGCCCAAGGGCGCGAGCGTTTTGCCCAAAAGCACCATGTCAGACACGACCCGCGTCGCCTCCAAAGCAGAGGCCGGGGAAATCGACACATGGGCTGCGGCCAGTGCTGCGGTGTCGTTGAGGCCGTCGCCCACCATCAGGACCTTGCGCCCGGAGCGGGTCAATTCACCCACGCGCAGGGCTTTGGTCTCCGGCAGGCATTCTGCATCCCAGGCTTCGATCCCGATCCGCCGGGCAATGTCGGCCACGGCGGCGGGCGCATCGCCGGAGAGCAGGACCACATCCTTGCCCTGACGTTTCAGCGCGGCGACCGCCTCAGCGGCACCGTCGCGCAGGTGATCGACAAAGGCGAAAGCAACAGGCGCGTCCTCACCGATCTTGAGATAGGTGGCGGTTTGCGACAGGGCGTCCGCGCCGAGCCAAGTGGCGCGGCCAAGGCGCACAGTTTCGCCGTTCAATTTGCCCTCGACACCCTGCCCCGGCACCTCAACGATATTGGTCACATTGGCCGGGGTCACGTCGGCGGCACGTGTGGCATCATAAAGCGCGGCGGACAAAGGATGCGCAGACCCCGCAGCCAAGGCCATCGCCACACCGCGCGCATGCGGCGAGATTTCGCGGAGGTTCGACAGCTCCGGCTTGCCCTCGGTCAGAGTACCGGTCTTGTCGAAAACCACGGTGTCGACCTCGGCCAGACGCTCGAGCGCGGTGGCGGATTTGATCAACATCCCTGCGCGGAACAGATGCCCGGAGGCAGCTGTAGTCACAGCAGGTACAGCGAGACCCAAGGCACAGGGACACGTGATGATCAGAACCGCGACCGCGATGTTCAACGAATGACGTACATCACCCGTGCCGATCATCCAGCCGACAAAGGCAAACAGCGCCAAAAGATGCACGACGGGCGCGTAAATCTGCGCCGCACGGTCGGCCAGAGAGGTGTATTTGTTGCGCGAGGTTTCCGCCATGGCGACGAGATCGGCCATGCGATGCAGCGAACTGTCCTCGCCTGCGGCGGTGACCTTGACCACCAGTGGGCCGGTCAGATTGACCTCGCCTGCCGAAACGATGGTATCCACACCCGCCTCAACCGGCAGGCTTTCGCCCGTCAGCAAAGAGCGGTCCAACTCGGAGGCGCCTTCGACGACGATGCCATCCACAGGCACCCGCGCGCCGGGCACGACGCGCACCAAAGCCCCTTTCGCCAGTTCGGTGATCGACACCACGGTGCCGTCGGCCAAAGTGGCGCGGGGCACTTCGAGGGCGGCCAGTTCTTCGGCGGCGGAGCGCGCCACGGAGCGGGTGCGGTAATCGAGATAGCGCCCGGCCAGCAGGAAGAAGGTCAGCGACAAAGCCGCATCGAAATAAGCGTGACGCCCGGATTCCATCGTCTCGAACAAAGACATGCCACCGGCCAGAAGAATGGCGAGCGAGATCGGCACATCCATATTGAGGCGCTTGGCCTTGAGCGCGGTCCAGGCAGAGCCGAAAAACGGCTGCGCGGCATAGGCGATCGCGGGCAAGGCGATGGCGGCGGAAATCCAGTGGAACATGTCACGCGTGACATCGGAGGCGCCGGACCAAACCGCAACGGACAGGAGCATCACGTTCATCATCGCGAACCCTGAGACCGCGATGCGGGTCAGGATGGCGCGGCCTTTCTTGTCCGTTTCAGTCGCAGAGATCGCGCCCGCGTCCAGCTCATAGGCCTCGTAACCTGCGCGGGTCAGCGCACCGATCAGCGTGTCGACAGAGACGTCTTCGTCGGCTTCGATCTGCGCGCGTTTCAGCGTCAGGTTGACCCTTGCTGCGCGCACGCCGGGTTGTTTCATCAACTCGCGTTCGACGCCCGAGATACAGGCCGCGCAGTAGATCGCGGGCAGAGACAGGACAAAGCGCGTGTCACGCACATCACGCGCATGCGCCGCCTCTTCGGCGGCGGGGGCCGCAACACAGGCCGGACAGGCCGAGATTTGGACCTCAGACATGTTGGTCTCCCGCGCTCAGCGCTTCACATGAATGACAATGCGTTGGGTGAAATGCGTGCCGTCCACCGCCTTGGCGACCATGCGGTAGTTCCAGTTGCCTTCAGCGAGCTTGCCGGTTTCGGCCACATAGGCCTCGCCGTTGAACACGAACTCCGGGTCTTGGTCATCCACCACAGTGGTCGCGCGCCCTAGTGTGCCGCTGATCTCGGCGACCTCGACGGGGTTGCCCTCCGCATCGCGAATATAGACAAAAAGGTTTTCCTGATCGTCCACCGCCTCGACGGTCCAGCCCAGAGCTTCCTGAGCTTCTTTGTCACGATTGAAGGTCTGAGAGACGCCGTAGGAGTTGGCGGTCTCGAGGCCAGGGAAGGTCTTCACGGCCTGAACGGCCATGAAGATGTTGACACCGATGATGATGGCAAAGGCCGACACCGTGATGATGAGGACGTGTTTACCGGTAATCTCTTTTCCAGTGATTTCGCGTGCCATGTTTATTGCCCTCGCCCATTGAACACCGAAGAGACGGAGACGCGTTCGTTGGACTCGCCGTCTTCGACCCAGAAAGTGAACTCTGTGCGGTCGGACGTCGCCGCCTCGGAGCCTGCGGGGGCTTCGACATAGGCGCGCACGATCCGCATTTCGTCGGCGTTCACGGGGATCGTATCGCCCGCGTCCGTATCGGAATCCTGCAACGTCACCGTCAGAGTATCGTCGCCCGTGACGCTAACACGGAACTCACGGGTTTCGCCATGCTTGTTGCGCAGACGCAGGTCGTAAATGTTGCGGATCGCGCCATCGGATTGCAGGACGTAGGTCGGGTTGCGCACCGGTGCCACGGTCATGTCGATGTCGGAGCGGATGAACAAAGCAAATAACAAAGCAAAGCCCACTGCGGACCAGAGCACCGTGTAGAGAATGGTGCGCGGGCGGAAGATGTGTTTCCAGACGGGCTTCGGCTCTTCCCCCGCGATCTCACGCGGCTCGTCGGTCAGCGCCATATAGTCGATCAGGCCACGCGGCTTGCCGATCTTATCCATCATTTCGTCGCAGGCGTCGATGCAAAGCGCGCAGGTGATGCACTCAAGCTGTTGCCCATCGCGAATGTCGATGCCCATCGGGCAAACGTTCACACAGGCCATACAGTCGATACAATCGCCAAGGTTCTCCGCGCCTGCGCCCTTGCGGTGTTTGCCGCGCGGTTCACCCCGCCAGTGACGGTAGCCGACGACCAGCGTGTCTTCATCCATCATCGCGGCCTGAATACGCGGCCAAGGACAGGCGTAGATACAGATTTGCTCCCGCGCGATGGCGCCAAAGAACACGGTCGTCGCGGTCAGGATCGCCATGGTCAGATAGGCCACAGGATGCGCATGCCCGGTCACCAGATCGATCAAAAGCGTCGGCGCATCAGTGAAATAGAACACCCAGGCCCCGCCGGTCGCCAGACCGATCAGAACCCACGAGAGGTATTTGAGCGCCCGCAAGCGGACTTTGCGGAAATCCCATTTCTTTTGACGATGCAGACGCAGACGCGCGTTGCGGTCGCCTTCGATCCAGCGCTCGACCAGAATGAACAGGTCCGTCCAGACGGTTTGCGGGCAGGCATAGCCACACCAGACACGCCCGGCGGCGGAGGTAAACAGGAACAGGCCAAGCCCCGCCATGATCAAAAGACCCGCGATGAAATAGAATTCATGCGGCCAAATCTCGATCCAGAAGAAGAAAAAGCGACGATTGGCCATGTCGATCAGGATCGCCTGATCCGGCAGCTCAGGCCCACGGTTCCACCGGATCCACGGCGAGAGGTAATAAATCCCCAGCGTGATCGCCATGATGATCCATTTGAGATTCCGAAACTTGCCTTTGACACGGCGCGGGAAAACCGGCTCGCGGGAGGCGTAAAGTTTTTCTTCGGGGGGGGTGTCGGTAGAGCTCATGGAGCGTTGCCTTTTTACACTGTTCGCGTTTTCACCTTATTGCGGGCGAGGGTTTACAGAGCCTTGATGTGAATCAAACTTTTGTGACCCTCGGGCAAAGATGCATCAAAAACACGCCTTTTTCCTGCGACATCCTGCCTCACACCTCCCGATGCGAAGAGAACATCGATAGAAAAAGCCGCGGCGCTGGCGTGCCGCGGCTTTCAAAATTTGTGGACACCGACCCCGAAGAAACGCGCGAACAGGATCAAGGGCCGGTGCCGCAACCCGAGCGTCGCCGCCCGGATTCGAGTGTTATTGGCCGCCGCCCAACTGGTGGACGTAGAGCGCGGCTGCGTTCACTTCGGCTTGCGACAGACGCTGGCCCCAGGCCGGCATCACGCCGAAACGGGCGTAGTAGACCGTCTCGTAAACCGTGTCGTGATCACCACCGTAGAGCCAGATGGCGTCGGTCAGGTTCGGTGCACCTTGGTAGATGTCACCCGTGCCGTCTTCGCCATGACAAGAAGCACAGTTGACTTCGAACACTTCCGCACCAGCGGCCGCGAGATCGAGATCATAGGTGCCACCCACGAGGTTGGTGCCGTCGCCTTCGGGATCAGACAGGGACATGGCAAACGCCACGGCCTGATCGATTTCCTCTTCGGTCAGCAGCTCGTCTGCGCCGAATTTCGGCATCTCGGAGTAGCGGGCCTCGTCGGTTTCGTTACGAACGCCGTGCTGAACGGTATAGGCCACCTCGTCGATGGTGCCACCCCAGAGCCAGTCGTTGTCCAGCAGGTTCGGGTAACCTGTGTTGCCAGCAGCCCCCGAGCCGTGACACTGCGAACAGTTGGCCCGGAACACGGCAGCGCCCATGTTCACACCATAGTTGTGCACGTCAGAGCCAACCTCGATCGCGGTGATGTCGGCGGCTGCAAGCTCTGCGTTCACGGCTGCGTTCATCTCCTCGAAAGAGGCGATCTTGTCGGCCACTTCGGCGCGGGTCGACCAGCCGAGCATCCCGGTGGTGGCGCCTTTGACCAGCGGCCATGCGGGCATGGCGATGGTATAGGCAATGCCCCAGATGATGCAGAGATAGAAGGTGTAAAGCCACCAACGGGGAAGCGGGTTGTTCAGTTCTTCGATCCCGTCCCACGAATGGCCCGTGGTTTCCACGTCTTTCTTATTGCTCATGTCCTCGCCTCCTTTTCGGCGGGTTTGTCTTCATGCCGGAAGATGATGTCGGCCGTGTCACGATGTTCCTTGCGGGAGCCCGGGCGAAACGCCCAGAACACGACGCCCACAAAGAACAGGAACATGGCCAAAAGCACCCAGCTGTCGGCAAATTCGCGAAGGATGTGATAATCCATCTCATCAACTCCTTAGCGGGAGGCGTCGGGCGTAAAGGTCGAGAAATCGACCAGAGTACCGAGCATCTGCATATAGGCGATGAGGGCATCCATTTCCGTGATACCGTCTTGACCGTCGAAGTTGGACACAACAGCGCCGGGGTAGCGTTCCAGAAGGCCATCGGTGTCGGCCCACACATCCACCTGCGTTGCAAAGTCTTCTTTCGCCAGCTCGATCATCTCGTCGGTGTAAGGCACACCCACGATGCGATGCGCGGACAACAGATCCTCGATATATTCGCCATCGATGTAACGATCCGCGAGGAAGCCATATTTGGGCATCACCGATTCCGGGACCACGGATTGCGGATCGGTGAGGTGATCCACATGCCAGGCGTCCGAATACCGACCGCCCACACGGGCCAAATCGGGTCCGGTCCGCTTGGACCCCCACTGGAACGGGTGATCGTATTTCGATTCCGCTGCCAGCGAGTAGTGACCGTAACGTTCCACCTCGTCGCGCATCGGGCGGATCATCTGCGAGTGACAGACATAGCAGCCTTCACGCACGTAGATTTCCCGACCGGTGAGCTCCAGCGGGGAGTAGGGGCGCACGCCCTCTACATCCTCGATGGTGTTTTCCAGGTAGAACAGCGGAGCGATCTCGACGATCCCGCCCACGGTGACGACCAAAAGGGCGCCAACCATGAGAAGCGTTCCGTTGGTTTCGATGATCTTATGCTTATCAATGAGAGCCATATTCGAAACCCTCCCTTATTCGGCCGGCACGGCAGCAGCTTCAACCGCTTTCACGGGGCTGCGACGCACGGTCATGACGAGGTTGTAGCACATGATGATCGAGCCGGTGAGGTAGAGCACCCCGCCCAAAGCACGCACCACATACATCGGATGTTTGGCGGACACGGTGTCGGCGAAAGCGTTCACGAGGAAGCCTTGGCTGTCGACTTCGCGCCACATCAGGCCTTCCATGATACCGGTCACCCACATCGACGCGGCGTAGAGCACGATGCCGATGGTGGCGAGCCAGAAGTGCCAGGACACGAGACCAAGCGAATAGAGACGCTCACGGTTCCACAAACGCGGCACGAGGAAGTACAGAGCACCAAAGGTGATCATCCCGTTCCAGCCCAGAGCACCGGAGTGCACGTGACCGATGGTCCAGTCGGTGTAGTGAGACAGCGAGTTCACAGCCCGGATCGACATCATCGGACCTTCAAAGGTCGACATGCCGTAGAAGCCGATGGAAATCACCATCATACGAATGACCGGATCGGTGCGCAGTTTGTCCCATGCGCCAGACAGCGTCATCAGACCGTTGATCATCCCACCCCAGGACGGCATCCAGAGGATCACGGAGAACACCATGCCCAGCGTCGACGCCCAGTCGGGCAGCGCGGTGTAGTGCAGGTGGTGCGGACCGGCCCAGATGTAGAGGAAGATCAGCGCCCAAAAGTGGATGATCGACAGTTTATAGGAGAACACCGGACGTTCGGCTTGTTTCGGCACGAAGTAGTACATCATGCCCAGGAAGCCTGCGGTCAGGAAGAAGCCCACAGCGTTGTGGCCATACCACCACTGTGTCATCGCGTCCTGAACGCCGGACATCACCATGACCGAGCGCGAGCCCAGGAAGGAGATCGGGATCGCCAGGTTGTTGACGATATGCAGCATCGCGATGGTGATGATGAAGGACAGGTAGAACCAGTTGGCGACGTAGATGTGCTTTTCTTTGCGCTTGAAGATCGTGCCCATGAAGGCCAGCAGATAAGCCACCCAGACGATGGTCAGCCACAGGTCGATGTACCATTCCGGCTCAGCGTATTCTTTCGACTGGGTCACCCCCATCAGATAGCCGGTCGCGGCCAGGACGATGAAAAGGTTATAGCCCCAGAACACGAACCAGCCGAGGCCGCCGCCCCAAAGACGCGCCGCCGAGGTGCGCTGCACCACGTAGAAAGAAGACGCGATCAAGGCGTTGCCGCCAAAGGCGAAAATCACCGCGGAGGTGTGCAGCGGGCGCAGACGCCCGAAGTTGCCGTATCCTTGCAGGAACTCGAAGTTCAACTGCGGGAAAGCAAGCTGGAAGGCAATGAACGTCCCCGCGAGGAAGCCCACAACGCCCCAGCCGGCGGTGGCGATGACACCGGCGCGCACAACGCCGTCAAGATAGCCGGTCGGAGCCGGTTTGACGTCACCCGTCGTGCGCAGGGTGTAGATAAAGGTGATGGCTGCTGCGGCCATAAAGATGAGCGCATGCACTTGATATGCAAAATCACGCCCGTAGTTGGCGGCAAGGCCGAAGAGAATCACGGCGATCCCCAGCACTGCCAGCTTGATATAGTTCCACATGTTGCGTCCCTTCGTTCATTCGCCCTGTTCTTTGGGCATAGTCGTCCCGCGTTCGACCCACGGGTGCCGACAGTGAGCGGTTTGTCTCACATCTCTGTGACCAGCCTTGATCTGAGTCAAAACACTCACATTTAGGATTTTTCTGCGTTAAATTCCCAGTCTCTCTCTTTTGAACCGCGATGATCCGTCGCAGGTCTGTCCGCAGTCCTGTTCGCAGGACAATTCTGCCCCTTCTCAGCGATTTCACAAAGACAAAATGCAACCCTCACGTGCACAAACCGTAAAGAGGGGTATTTTTGTTGATCTCAATCAATGCGATACTCACTGAATGGACTCATGATCTGTTCAGAAACGATAGATACGCGAATGGAGGCGGACATGCCCTTCAAGACCATCACAACCATCATCTGCAATATGGACGCCGACCGTCATGCGCTTGACGCAGCGGTGGCTCTGGCCCGACGCGAAGAGGGGCACCTCGACGTGATTTGCCTCGGCCTCGACCGGACACAGCCGGGATTTTATTACGCTGGCACCAACGCCATGGCTTTGCAGGACAACCTGCAACAGGCGCAGGCCGACAGCAAAAAAATCGAGGAAGAGGTCAACGCCTACCTCAAGGCCGAGGAAATCCCCTGGGTCACCAACCCGGTGACGGCCCAGATGGCCGGTCTGACCCCGCAGCTCGCGCATTTCCTGCGCTTCTCCGACGTGGTCGTCCTGCCCCGCCCCTATGGCGCCGGTCGCGGACATGAACACGAAGAGATTCTCGAAGCCGCGCTGTTCTCCGGCCATGTGCCCGTGCTCGTCGTTCCCGATGGCGTGAACGTCCCCGCCAGCATCGACCGCGTGGTCGTGGCTTGGAACGAAAGCGCCGAGGCTCTGGGCGCCGTGCGCTCCGCTCTGCCGATCCTGCAAAAGGCCGATCTGGTGGACATCACCATCATCGATCCGCCGCAACACGGGCCCGACCGCTCCGATCCGGGTGGCACCCTGTGCCAGATGCTCGTGCGTCACGGTGTACGTGCCGAGGTTTCCGTTCTGGCCAAAACCATGCCCCGCGTCTCCGACGTCTTAATGCGTCAACTGACCGACAAGGACGCCGACATGCTGGTGATGGGGGCCTACGGTCACTCGCGGTTCCGCGAATCCATCTTGGGTGGCGCAACCCGGCATATGCTTGAGCTTGCCGAGCTTCCGGTGCTGATGTCACACTGACATCTCATTGATAGAAAAAGAAAAACGCGCCTCAGGGCGCGTTTTTTCATGCCTTTCTGTCGACCTGATTTCAGATCATCAGGCCGCCGTCGGTGTCATCGCCGGTCTCGATCTGAAGCCGATCGAAATCGGGAATCACCACCTTGCGCTTGCCCTCAAGCGTGATCACCCCATCGCGTTTCAACGCAGACATCTGGCGCGACACGGTTTCCAGCGTCAGCCCGAGATAATCCGCCATAGCCTCTCGCGTGAGCGGCAGTTCGAAATTCATGCCGTCGCCGGCGGTGGTCAGCTCGAGAGACGCTTCGCGCCGCGCGATGATGGCCAGCAGAGAGGCAATCTTTTCCCGCGCCGTCTTGCGCCCGAGAATCAACATCCACTCCCGCGCCGCATCCAATTCGTCGAGCGTCATTTCCAACAGGCGCTGGCTGACATGCGGCGTGCGCAGCATCATCTGCTCAAAGGGTTTGCGCCGAAAACAGCACAGCGTCAGATTGGACACCGCGACCACATCATAAGGCGCCGCATCGCGCCCAGGACGTCCAAGGAAATCCGACGGCAGCAAAAGACCCACCATCTGGGTTCGCCCGTCTTCCATCGCTTGGCTCAGGGACGCCACGCCAGTCACGACAGAGGCCACGAAATCCATACGGTCCCCGGACCAGACAATCGGCTGCCCCGCCTCATAGGAGCGATAATATTTGATCGCATCCAGTTCCTCGAGCTCATCCGTTTCGCACCGCGCACAAACGGCCCGGTGGCGGATCGGGCAAGAACCGCATTCCTTATGGTCAAATGTCATATCGCTCATCAGTGCGCTCGCAATTCTTGATCTGGGTCAATGCACCAAATCTATGATTCACTAGAGCGTATCCCTATGAACAAACACACGCAACTCCGCAAGCTTGGCCTCTTCGATGCCCGTGTGCCTCGGTACACGAGCTATCCGACAGCGCCGCATTTTGGCAACACAACCTCTGCGGAGGATGTGCAAGGCTGGCTGAATTCCCTGAATTCTGCACAGCCAATCTCGCTCTACGTGCATGTGCCTTTCTGTCGGCGCCTCTGCTGGTTCTGCGCCTGCCGGACGCAGGGCACAAGCACCGCAGGCCCGGTGGCCACCTATGTCGAGACGCTCAAGGCGGAACTGGCCCTGATCAAGGCGCAGCTTCCCAAAGGCATCGAAATCGGCCACCTGCATTGGGGTGGCGGCACGCCGACTTTGCTCGAAGCCGAGATGATTGCGGACCTTTCCGCCGCCATCCGCGATGTGGCGCCTTTCGCCCGGGACTATGAATTCTCCGTCGAAGTGGACCCGAACGAAATCGACGACGCCCGTCTCGATGCGCTGGCCGAAGCGGGGATGAACCGCGCCTCCATCGGGGTGCAGGATTTCGATCCGCAGATTCAGGAAACCATCGGTCGCATTCAGTCCTATGAGACGACGAAAGCCGCCGTCGACGGGCTGCGCGCGCGGGGTATTCGGTCTCTGAACGCCGATATCCTTTATGGCCTGCCCGGTCAAAACCCTGAGAAAATCTCCGAAAGTGTTCAAAAACTCCTGTCGCTGTCCCCCGACCGTGTGGCGCTTTTCGGCTATGCCCATGTGCCGTGGATGGCGCGGCGTCAGAACATGATTCCGACCGACGCGCTGCCGACCCCCGAAGAGCGGCTTGACCTATTCAACATCGCTCGCGATCTCTTTGTCTGGGACGATTACGCCGAAATTGGCATCGACCATTTCGCCAAGAAGGGCGATGGCCTTGAGGTCGCGCAGCGCACCGGCAAACTGCGCCGCAATTTCCAGGGCTACACCGACGACAAATGCCCGACCATGGTGGGCGTCGGCGCCTCGTCGATTGCGAAATACCCGCATGGCTATGCCCAGAACCAGCCGTCCACCTCGAAATATCAGGCCGAGGTGCGCGCCGGAAACCTGCCCATCGCGAAGGGTCATGTGTTCTCGCCGGAAGATCACCTGCGTGGCCGCATCATCGAAGCCCTGATGTGCGATTTCCGCGTCGAATCCGCAGAGCTCGCACAGAACTTCGGCCTCTCCGCCGAAGGGTTCGACGCCTTTGCGACCAGCGTGCAAGAGGCCTTCCCCGAGATGCTCGACATTTCACCGGAGCGCATCGTCATTCGCGAAGAGGCGCGGCCTCTGACCCGCATGATCGCCCGACATTTCGATGCCTATGACATGACACAGGCACAGCATTCCTCGGCGGTTTGACCCCGCTCATATCGCTCTTCAAAGACCCGCTTATGGCGGGTCTTTTGCTGTCCGCCCCTTGCCTTCCCCTCTTGCCTTCCCCGGCGAATTACAGGACACCCGGCGCAACAACCGGAGACCGACCATGGACATTCTTTCCCGCCTTCAATCCATTACGCCGCATGTGCTCACGGGCGAGGACGCCCTGCCCTATGGCCGCGATTGGGTCGGGAAATACGAAACCGCTCCGCTGGCCGTGGTGCGTCCCGCCACGACCGAAGAGGTCTCTGCCATTTTGGCCCTTTGCCATGAGACCGGTACGCCCGTGGTGCCGATGGGCGGCAACACCGGGCTGACGGGGGCCACCGCCGCAGAGGGCGCTTTGATCCTTTCCCTCGATCGGATGCAAACCATCCGCGAGATCCGTCCCGAGGCGCGCCTCGCTGTGGTCGAGGCCGGGGTGATCCTTCAGAACCTGCACGAGGCCTCCGCCGAGCATGGCCTGACATACCCGATGACCTTTGGCGCGAAAGGCTCCGCACGGATCGGCGGCACTTTGGCCACCAACGCGGGCGGTTCCAACGTGCTGCGCTACGGCAACACCCGCGACCTCTGTCTTGGTATTGAGGTCGTGTTGGCGGACGGGCGTGTGCTCGATCTCATGAGCGAGCTGCACAAAGACAATTCGGGCTACGATCTGCGTGATCTGATCATCGGCTCCGAAGGCACCTTGGGCGTGATCACCGCCGCCGTGGTGAAACTCGCGTCCCTGCCCTTGGCCTATGCCTCCGCCATGGTCACCGTGCCGGATCTCTCCGCCGCGCTTGATCTGTTGAACACCTTGCAAACCCGCACCGGCGGCATGGTCGAGGCGTTTGAGTATATGCCGCGCGACTATATGGCGAATTTGAAACGCTTCCGCGCCGATCTGACCCCGCCTTTGGGCCATGATCAGGACCATACGATTTTTCTGGAAGTCGCCTCAACCATGGCGCGCGACTGCATCCCCGACGAGACTGGCCAACTGCCGCTCACCGCGCATCTCGAAGAGACGCTGGGCGAGATGTTCGAAGAGGGCCTCGTACTCGACGCGGCACTGGCACAGAGCGAGGCGCAGCGACGTGTGATGTGGGAAATTCGCGAGGCGGCGGCGGAAATTTCGGTGGCGATCAAGCCCGTGGTGATCAACGACCTCTGTGTGCCTTTGGATCAGATCGAGACCTTCCTGAGCCGCGCCGAGACCACGCTGCGTGCGCTCGATCCCGGCTTTGGCACCTGTGTCGTGGCCCATCTGGGCGACGGCAACATTCACTACACGGTCTATCCGAGCACGGATGATCTTGCCGATCCGCTGATGGAAGCGGTGGAGGACATCGTGAAAGACATGCGCGGCAGTTTTTCCGCCGAACACGGCATCGGGCTGTCGAAACTGCCGTCGATGCGGCGGCGCAAGGACCCGGTGGCTTTGGAGATGATGCGTGCGGTCAAGGCGGCGTTTGACCCGAAAGGGATTTTGAACCCCGGAAAAACGCTGCCCTAAGCGTTATTTCCAGTCAAAGAACCCGGCGCCCGCACGTTCCAAAAGCTTTGTCGCAAGTTCAACACCCATCGCCGCGCCATTTTCGACCGGACCGGAGATTTCATCCATCAGGCTCTCAGAGCCATCGGTGCGCAAAATCTCGCCACGCAGACGCAGCGTGCCGCCTTCGATCTGCGCCAGACCCGCGATTGGGGTCTGACAAGAGCCGTCGAGTTTCGCCAGAAACGCGCGTTCACAAGCCATCGCCTGTCCCGTCGGCACATGGTGCAGCGCGGCGAGCATCTCGGCGATATGGCTGTCAGCCGCGCGATGTTCGATTGAAATCGCGCCCTGCGCCACGGCGGGGAGCATCTCTTCGGCGGTGACCGCCTGACGCGGCACGTCGTCATAGCCCAGGCGGTTGAGCCCGGCCATGGCAAGGAAGGTCGCATCGGCCACACCCTCTTCGAGTTTGGTCAAACGGGTCTGAACGGAGCCGCGGAATTCCACGACGTTGAGATCGGGCCGCTTGTTCAAAAGCTGCGCTTTGCGGCGCAGGGACGACGACCCAACGGTCGCGCCCAACGGCAAATCTGCAAGCGCCTTGCCATCCAGCGTGATGAACGCGTCAAAGGGGTTTTCGCGCTCCAAAAACGTGCCGAGCACCAGACCCTCAGGCTGTTCCACCGACATGTCTTTCGTCGAATGCACCGCAATATCGACCTCGCCGTTCAACAGCCGGTCTTCGATCTCTTTCGAGAACAGCCCCTTGCCGCCCAACTCGCGCAGCGCGCGGTCCTGTACCCGATCGCCGCGCGTGGAGATCGCGACGATCTCAAAGACCGCTTCGGGCAGATCGAAAGCCTGCATCAACAGCGCGCGCGTCTCATAGGCCTGCGCCAGCGCAAGCGGGGAGCCACGGGTGCCGATTTTCAGCGGTTGAGCGGGGGTCGGGAGCGTCAATGTCATGGCCAAGGCTTACCTGCGGCGGATCGGCCTGACAAGCGCGGAAAGTGCCTTGTGCGCTTGACAAATCCGCGCAAGGCAGGGACCAGTGCGGGGCAGTATGAATGGGAGGCCCAGATGACCGACAAGACGATCCTGAAAGCTCTGAAAGGCGAAACGCAAAAGGTTCCGCCGATCTGGATGATGCGTCAGGCCGGGCGGTATCTGCCGGAATATCGCGCGACGCGGGCGGAGGCCGGGGATTTCCTGTCGCTGTGCTACAACTCCGATCTGGCCGCCGAAGTGACGCTTCAGCCGATCCGTCGGTTCGGCTTTGACGCCGCGATCCTCTTTGCCGACATCCTTTTGCTGCCACAGGCCTTGGGCGCCGATCTCTGGTTCGTCACCGGCGAAGGCCCGCGCCTCTCGACCATCACCGAAGACGCCGATTTCGCCAAGCTCAAAGGCAAGGACGACATCCACGACAAACTCTCGCCGATCTATGAAACGGTAAAAATCCTCTCGACCGAGCTGCCAAAAGAAACGACGCTCATTGGTTTTGCCGGCGCACCCTGGACCGTGGCAACCTATATGATCGCGGGCCGTGGCACGCCGGATCAGGGGCCTGCGCATGCGCTCCGCGAAGGCAACAATGCCTTGTTCGAGAAGGTCATCGACCTTCTGACCGTTTCGACCATCGAATATCTCGACATGCAAATTCGTGCGGGTGCCGAAGTGGTGAAAATCTTTGATAGCTGGGCCGGGAGCCTCAAGGGGGAGGCCTTTGAAAAATACGCAGTCGAGCCAGCGCGGATCATCACCCGCGAATTGAAACGTCGCCATGGCGACATTCCAGTGATCGGTTTTCCGCGCGAAGCGGGCGACGGCTACATCGATTTCCACAAGAAAACCGGCGTTGATTGTGTGGCGCTCGACAATTCCGTGACACCCGAATGGGGCGCCGAACATGTGCAGGTGGACGGCTGTGTGCAGGGCAATCTGGCCTCCTCACATATGGTTACGGGGGGGCAAGCCCTGATCGACGAGGTGCGCCATGTGCGTGCCGCCTTCTCAAAAGGCCCGCATATTTTCAACCTCGGCCATGGCATCACGCCGGATGCAGACCCGGACAATGTCAGCCTGATGATCGAGACATTGAGAGAGACCGTCTGAGCGATCCCGAACGACAAAGCCCCGCCAAAGAGCGGGGCTTTTCTTTAGTCCTCATCGTGTGACGCGCTGTTGAGCACGCCCCGATAATTCAACCAAATCTCTTCGCACTGATCGCGCGCCCACGGACCGCAACCGTGCAGGATTTCGTATTTCCCGATGAGATACGGCAAAGATCCGACACTCGGCGCCTTGTGGAACTGCCCCAACAACAGCACTTTCTTTTCCATATCCGACAGCTCCGCCCGCAAGATGCGCGCATATCTTTGTCGCAACTCAGAGGCCCGCTTTTCATCCGTGACAGGCAGGGCCTCAAGCTCTTCGAGACAGTACCGCAGGAAATTGTAATACCCACCCGGAAACATCTCCCGCGCATCCTTGCCAAGGCTCTGGCTCTCCCTTTCGCCGACATCCTCACACAAAGTCAGACATTGGTCCTGCGCGTCTTGATTGGCCTGCATCTCTTTCTGCTCGCGCAGCCAAAGGTCATGCCAAAACATGAATTGTGCATGGAACTGACTTTGCATTTGCAAGGATTGCTGGGCCTGAAACTGTGCCACCTGTTGGTTGTGCGCATCCGCCGCACGGGACAATTCCCGGGTCTGTTCCTCGACACTTTTGCGAGTTAAGGACAATTCCTGACGCTGCCAGGTCAGGGACACCAGAAATCCCGCAAAGGCCAGGCCGCTGAACAACGCGTTCAACAGCCCCATGGAATCGCCAAGCTCATTCCAGGCCAGATTTGTCGGACGGTCCAAAGACAGAACACTCCAGACATTGATCGCAAACAAAACCGCAACCAGCATCAGCGCCAAAAAGGCGAACCCATATTTTTTCATAAACATCCTAATGCACATAAAGACTTAAAGTATATCTCACACCCACTTCGCCATCGGCGGCAGGGACATCAAGACCGCATCTGGGTTGTGGCCCGTTTCAAGGCCAAATTTCGTGCCGCGATCATAGACAAGGTTGTATTCGGCATAGAGGCCCCGGTGGACGAGTTGGCGATCTTTGTCCATCTCCGACCACGGCATGTCGCGGCGTTTTTCTGTCACACCGAGAAAAGCCGGAAGGAAGGCGCGGCCCACGTCTTGGGTAAAGGCGAAATCCTTTTCCCAATCTCCGGTGTTCAGATCGTCGTAGAAAATTCCGCCGACGCCCCGCGCACGGCCCCGGTGCGGGATGTAGAAATACTCGTCCGCCCAGGCTTTGAAGCGCGGGTAATAGTCGGGATCATGTGCATCGCAGTGTTCTTTTTGCACCGCATGAAACGCCGCCGTGTCTTCAGAATATTCGATGCAAGGATTCAGATCGGAGCCGCCGCCGAACCACCAGCCATGCGGGGTCCAGAACATCCGGGTGTTCATATGCACGGCAGGCGTATGCGGGTTCTGCATATGCGCGACCAGCGAAATGCCTGCCGCCCAAAAACGCGGGTCGTCTTTCATCCCCGGCAGACCTTTGCGCGCGGCCATCGCCATTTGGGCACGCTCACCCAAAGTGCCATAGACGGTGGAGACATTGACGCCGACCTTCTCAAACACGCGTCCGCCGCGCATGACGGACATCAACCCGCCACCCGCGTCCGAGCCGTCTTCAGACTCGCGCTCAGTCTCGGTCACCTCGAACCGACCTGCGGGACGCCCGGCGAAAGGACCGCTCAACTGCGTGTCTTCGAGGGCTTCAAAAGCCGAAACGATCTGATCGCGCAGGTTGCGAAACCACGCGCTCGCGCGTTCTTTTTCGGTCGTCATCTCGTGGCTCATCGGGCGTGGTCCTTCTCTTTCTGCGCAGCATGCCAGAGGTAACAGCAATCCTGTAGCGGCGGCAAGTTCCCTTCCCCTGCGACGGAAAGGCGCTATGGTGGCGTGTAAACGTCAAAAGGAGACTCGTTATGCGTTGGCTCATTCCCCTCGCCATTGTGCCGCTGCTCGCGGCCTGTTCAGAACAACAGATGTGCATCTCGCGCGCGACCAAAGATTTGCGCCAAGTGCAAGGTTTTATTGCCGAAGCCGAGGGCAATCTGTCACGCGGCTATGCCTTGGTCGAAAAGCAATATGTCGATTATGACATCCGCCGCTGTGGCACCACGGATGAGGGCAAGGCGATCTATTGCCGTGAGCGCGACATCCAAACCCGGCGCGTGCCGAAATCCATCGACCTCGATGCCGAGGCCGCAAAACTTGCGGCTCTCCAAAAGAAAGAGGTGCAGCTTTCGGTTCAGGCGCAGGCCGCCGTCGACTCCTGCAAAATTCAATATCCTGAGTAAGGCTCAGTGCGTCGGCGCAAGCACCGGATCCACCAGGGTCCGGCCACCGTCGACCGTCAGGATTTGCCCGGTCATGAACCCGGAACAATCCGACGTCAGATATTGCACCGTCTCCGCCACTTCCGAGGCGGGGGCGACGCGGCCGAGGGGCGTCTTTGACACGATCTCGCCCCGAAAATCCGGGTTTTCGGCCAATCTGTCCTTGAGGCTCGAACTCATCACCGACCCGAAGGCCACCGCATTCACCCGGATGCGATGCGGCGCGAGAGACACAGCCATGGCGCGGGTCATCTGATCAACTGCCGCCGACGAGATTGAAAAGGCCAAAAGCTCCGGCTGACACCGCCGCGCCGCAATCGACGACAGATTGACGATCGAGCCGACCAAGCCCTCATCGTCATCGGATTTCTCAGAGTTCTTGATCATCCATTTCGCCACCTGTTGCGTCAGACGCAGCGAGGTCATCAGGTTCTGCTCCAGAAGATCGGCAACATTGTCCTCCTCGACCGAGAGAGGATCGCTCATCAACACCTGACGCGAGGCATTCACGAGGATATCGACACCGTCAAAGGCGTCAATCGTCGCAGACAGCAGATTGGCGATGGTCAGTTTTTGACGCAAATCCCCGGCGAAATAGGCCAGTTTGGTCTCTTCGGCCTCGGCCTCTTCACCGTATTCGGCGACCAGGCTGGCCTCATCCATATCGGCGCACATCACATAGGCGCCTTGCTCCAGAAAATGCCGCGCGACGGACAGACCGACGCCATTGGCGGCACCTGTGATGATGGCCACCTTGCCCTCAATCGAAAAGCTCATCAGAGACTCCCTGTTGTGTTAGCGCCGAGACTAAAGCTTTGTGGCGGCCCTGCGAAGGGGTTTCGCAGCGTGAAGCAATTTGAAACCGCCGGTGACGGCAATCTCATCGACCGTGCCAAAGAGAGAGGCAAGTGTCGCCTCATAGGGCAGTTGCCGGTTGGCCACCAGCCAAAGCTGGCCCTGTGGTGACAGCATCCGTGCCGCGGCGGTGATAAAGGCCTGACCCAGTGCCGGGTCCGCCGCCCGCGTGGTGTGAAACGGCGGGTTCATGATCACCGCATCCAAAAGATGCGGCGGCTTGAATTTGGTGGCGTCTTCCCAATGGAACTGTGCGCGCTCGTCCGTGATATTGTCCTTCGCAGAGGCAATCGCGGCGGCTTCGGCCTCGACGAGATGCAGCTCTTTCACACCTTCGCGCGCCAGAATCGCGCGAGACAGATAGCCCCAGCCCGCGCCAAGATCGGCGATGCGCGCCGGAAGTTTCGCAGGCAAAGCCTCGGCCAGCGCCTCGGACGCCTTGTCAATGCGGTCGACGGAGAACACGCCCAGTCGGGTGGTAAAGCCGTCGATCAAATGGAGCGGTCCGGGATTGGCCCAGTCCGAGAAATCCCCCCCCGAGAACCGGATCGCCTTGCCATGCGCTTTGGAGACGACCTGCGTCTCGACCCGTTTCTTGATGTCTTTCCAGAGGCTGTCGATGCCATCGGTCTTTTGCCCGTCTACAATGACTTGGTCCGCGCGCGCAGCGGCATCTGCAATCAAGGCACGCGCTTCGGCCTTGGCACGCGGCACAGCGACGATGGCGAGATCGAATTGACCGTCTGCTTCGGTCACGACCTCATAGCCTTGCGCTTTGAAGGCGTCGGCATCGGGTTTAAAGCCCTGCACGATCTGTACCTCAGCACCTTTCAGCGCAGAAAGATCGGCGTCGGAGCGCGGGCGATAGACCGCGACACGGGACGGGGGAGCCCCATCAAGCAGGAGGAAAAGACGCGGAGACACCATGTCAAACAGGCGAAACGCCTATTCCTTTTCCATGGTGCATTGCAGCGGATGCTGATGCCGACGGGAAAAATCCATGACCTGCGTGACCTTGGTTTCCGCGATCTCATGCGGGAACACGCCAACCACGGCGAGGCCCTTTTTGTGCACGGTCAACATGATCTCCGTCGCCTGCGCATGTCCGATCCCGAAGAACCGTTCGAGCACCAACACGACGAATTCCATCGGCGTGTAATCGTCGTTGAGCAACATGACCTTGTAAAGCGGCGGACGCTTCGTCTTCGGCTTGGGTTTGAGCGCAAGACCGACATCGCCGTCCTCATCCGAACGGTCGTCATTGTCAGCCATCATCTGCGGTGCGAGGATCACTCGGGCCTCCGATTGTCGCGTCTCTGGGGTTTGGGTTCACCTTTGCCGATATATAGCCCCTTTTGCGCATGAATAAAGAGCGTTATGCCCAAACCGGTAAAGGAGCGCCGACCGGATGACCGAAAAACTCGCCACAATCGCCTTTGATGCCGACGATACGCTTTGGGAAAACGAACAGTTTTTCCGCATGACACAGGAGCGTTTTGCCGCCCTTCTGGCCGATTTTACCGAGCCCGATCATCTTTCTGAGCGGCTTCTGGCCGCCGAACGTCGCAACCTCGGAGCCTATGGATTCGGGATCAAGGGATTTGTCCTCTCGATGATTGAAACTGCGATTGAGGTGACCGAGGAACGGGTGCCTGCCTCTGTGATTCAGGAGTTGATCTCTGCGGGGCAAGAGATGCTGCGCCATCCGATTCACCTGTTGGACGGCGTGGAAGAGACCGTTGGCACGCTGGCCGAGAACTATGAGATTCTTTTGGTCACCAAAGGCGATCTCTTGGACCAAGAACGCAAACTGGCCCAATCCGGGCTGGGCGATCTCTTTGATGGGATCGAGGTGGTCTCGGCCAAAACCCCCACCGTCTACAGCACCATCTTTGCCCGCCACAATGTCGCCCCCGAACGCGCCATGATGGTCGGAAATTCGATGAAATCCGACGTCATTCCGCCGATTGAGGCCGGGGCCTGGGGTGTTTTCGTGCCGCATAATTTCACTTGGGAAATCGAACATGCTGAGGCGCCGATGGGACATCCCCGTTTTCACGAATTGCCGCGCCTGACCGAATTGCCCGCGCTCATTGAGGCGATTCAAAAAACTTGAGCCGAAACAACGCCTGATTTGGTAGTACAATAGCCCCGGCACACCACATTTGGCGTTGCAAGTCAGCACCCCTTGAAAACCCTTGAAAATTCATTGTTTTCTCGCACGAAAGCTTGTGCTACCGTGACCTCAATAAGCTGGGCGAAATGATCCGGCATGACGAGGCAGAGTTATCATGAAGAGCAACGTGCAAGCGCGGGGTATCCTGCGTGCCGTTTCAAGGCGTATTTTTCCTCTCCTACTGATCGCATTCGCGGTGACGGTCTCTGTGACCTCGCGCGCCATGGCGGCCGAATATGCGGCCCTCGTGATGGATGCGCGCAACGGGAAGGTGCTTCATGCCACCAACGCCGACACGCGATTGCATCCAGCCTCTCTCACCAAGATGATGACGCTCTACATCGCGTTTGAGGCGATTGAACACGGCGAGATCGGGCTGGACGACTTGGTCACCGTGTCCCGCAATGCCGCCTCTGAGCCGCCGTCGAAACTTGGCCTCAAGCAAGGTCAGCAGATCAAGCTGCGCTATCTCATCCGTGCCGCCGCCGTGAAATCCGCCAACGATGCCGCCACCGCCATCGGCGAGGCCATTGAAGGGTCTGAGGCCGCCTTTGCCCGCCGCATGAACCGCACCGCCAAGGAACTTGGCATGTCGCGCACGACGTTCAAGAACGCGCATGGTCTGACGGAGGCCGGTCACCTGTCGACCGCCCGCGACATGACCGTTCTGGGGCGTCACCTGTTCTACGATTACCCGGAATATTACAACATCTTCTCGCGCCAGACCGCCGATGCCGGCGTGCGCACCGTCTCCCATACCAATTCGCGATTCTTAAGCTCCTATACCGGCGCGGACGGGATCAAGACGGGCTATACCTCGGCTGCCGGGTTCAACCTCGTGGCGTCTGCGCATCGCGGCGACGAGCGCATCATCACCACCGTGTTCGGCGGGCGCTCCACCGTGTCGCGCAACGCCAAAGTGGCGGAGCTGATGGATCTGGGCTTTAAACGTGCGCCCAGCCGCGTGGCCGTCTCGAAACCCGCAAGACCGCCCTATCTCGGCAAGGTCGGCGGTGCCGTCATGGTCGCTGGCACCCAAGACGATCCGCGCGTGGCCTCCAAGGTCATCCGCGTGAACATCAAGATGACGTCGAGCCCGCTGCCAAAGCCGCGCCCGCTGCAAGGCTTGGCACCGGAGGAGGAGCAAATGCTCCTCGCCGCCTCTGACGATGTGTTCAATGCGCTTGCCAAGGCCGAAGAAGAGGCCGCTCTTCTGGCTGCCGCGACCAGCGCCGCGGATGAGGCCACCACGCTACTGGCAGAAACGGCGCGGGCGCAGCAGGCGCCGACGCCGACCCTTGTCGCGGCCAGTGCTACGGCTGCCCCCAGCATCTCCCCCCTGCCCCGCCCGGAGCGGATTCAGCTTGCGTCAGTTGAGCCGACAGCCGCGGCCCTCATGCCGACAGAAACCGCAATGGCCTCGGCTGTGGCGCCAGAGGTCGCGCCGGAAATTGTCACGCGAATCTCGACCTCCGGCAACCGCTATTGGGGGATCAACATCGGCACCTATAATTCCGAATATGCCGCGCGTAAGGAGCTGTTGAAGACCGCTCTGACGGAGATCGAAATGCTCGATGGTGCGCTGCGCAAAGTGGTGCGGACCAACCGTGGCTTTGACGCGAATTTCCTCGGCATGACGGAGGATATGGCCGCAATGACCTGTCGCCGTCTGGAAGCCCGTGGCACGGAATGTTCGACGGTTGGCCCGTCCTGATCGTCCGAAACCAATGCACAGAATACAAAAAAGGCGACCCTTGCAGGTCGCCTTTTTTATTCCGGCACATGAAGAGGAAAGGCGTCAGACGCCCGCGCCCTCTTCGACCTTGAGATCGAGCGCAGCACTGACCAAAGCCTTGGTGTAAGCCTCTTTCGGCGCCTCGAAAATTTCTTCCGCCGTGCCCATCTCGACCACATCGCCACGCTTCATCACCAAAACCTGATGCGACAACGCGCGCACCACGCGCAGGTCGTGAGAGATAAACAGGTAAGCCAGTTTGTGTTTGACCTGAAGTCGACGCAACAGCTCGACGATCTGCACCTGCACCGTCATATCGAGCGCGGAGGTCGGCTCATCCAGCACCACCAGACGCGGGCGCAGAATCATCGCGCGAGCGATGGCGATGCGCTGACGCTGCCCCCCGGAGAATTCATGCGGATAGCGATGCCGGGTCTCGGGATCGAGGCCGACCTCGCGCATGATGTCGATCACCGCCTGCTCATTGGAGGCATAGCCCTCGACATGATGCACGCCGAGGCCCTCGGCGATGATCTGCTCCACCGTCATCCGGGGTGACAGCGAGCCGTAGGGGTCTTGGAACACGATCTGCATATCGGCGCGCAGCGGGCGGAGTTTGCGGTTGGACCAGCCCTGGACGTCATGGCCCATCACAACAACCGGCCCCTGCGAGGAAATCAGCCGCATCATGGCGAGCGCCAGCGTCGTTTTCCCCGACCCGGATTCGCCCACGATGCCCACGGTTTCGCCCGCACGGACAGACAGCGTTGCGGCATTCACCGCCTTCACATAGCCCACCGTCTTGCGCAGGAACCCGCGCTGGATCGGGAACCAGATGCGCAGGTCTTTGGTCTCCGCCACCACCTCCGCGCCCTCTGGCACGGGATCGGGATGGCCCGCGGCCTCGGCGGCCAAAAGCATCTGCGTGTAGGGGTGTTGCGGATTGTCGAAAATCTCTGTCGTGACGCCGGTCTCAACGATCTCACCATTTTTCATGACACAGACCCGATCGGCAAACTTGCGCACGATGTTCAGGTCGTGGGTGATGAACAGCATCGACATGCCGAGGCTCTGTTTCAGCTCAGCCAAAAGTTCGAGGATCTGCGCCTGAATGGTCACATCGAGCGCGGTGGTCGGCTCATCCGCAATCAGCAATTCGGGCCGGTTCGCGAGCGCCATAGCGATCATGATCCGCTGACGCTGACCGCCGGAAAGCTGATGCGGGTAATCTTTGAGGCGGCTTTCCGGTTCGTGGATACCAACCTGATTCAAAAGCTCAATCACACGGTCCCGCGCCGCCGTGCCTGTCATCCCGTGGTGAATGAGCAGCACTTCGGAGAGCTGTTTTTCCAACGTGTGCAGCGGGTTCAGAGAGGTCATCGGCTCCTGGAAAATGAAACTGATGTCATTGCCTCTGAGTTTGCGCAGCTCTTTCTCAGCCGCGCCGACAAGCTCCTGCCCCTGATAGGTGATCGAGCCTTGCGTGACCGCCGTGTCGGGCAAGAGGTTCACACAAGACAGCGCCGTCACCGATTTGCCAGAGCCGGATTCGCCCACGAGAGCGACGGTTTCGCCCTTCTCAACCGAGAAGGACACGCCTTTCACGGCCTCGACTGTCTGGCCGTCCTGACGAAAGCCGACCCGCAGGTCTTTGTACTCTAAAAGGCTCATCGAAAGGTCTTCCTCGGGTCAAACGCATCTCGCACGCCTTCGAAAATGAAGACCAAAAGCGAGAGCATGATGGCATAGGTGAAAAAGGCGGTGAAAGCGAGCCAAGGCGCCTGAAGGTTCTGTTTCGCCTGAAGCGTCAGCTCGCCCAGAGAGGGCGCCGAGGACGGCAGGCCAAAGCCCAGAAAGTCGAGAGAGGCCAGCATGCCGATGTTGCCGGTCACGATGAAGGGCAGCATGGTCAAGGTCGCCACCATCGCATTGGGCAACATATGGCGGAACATGATCGTCCAGTTGCCAACCCCCAGCGCACGCGCCGCACGGATATATTCGAAATTCCGCGCCCGCAGGAATTCGGCCCGCACCACGCCGACAAGCGCGGTCCAACCAAAAAGGATGGTGACAAAGACCAAGAGCCAGAAACTTCGTCCCAATATGGCGAAGAGGATGATGATCACATAAAGCGCGGGCATCGCGCCCCATATTTCCAACACGCGTTGGAAAATGAGATCGGTGCGCCCGCCGAAAAAGCCCTGAATCGCGCCGGCGACGACACCGATGAGCGAGGAGGCGAGCGAGACCACAAGCGTGAAAAAAATCGACAGGCGGAAGCCATAGATCACCCGTGCGACCACATCGCGTTTGGTGTCATCCGTGCCCAGCCAGTTTTGCCGCGTCGGCGGCGAGGGTGCGGCCCCCGGTCCCTCGACCTGCGTGTTGTAGGAATAGCGAATGGGCGGCCAGATCATCCAGCCTTTCTCGATCTCTTCGCCATTGACCACACCGTCTTGGGCGTCTTCGAGATAGGCGTCGGGATCGTCGAAACAGTCGACCATGCCGCCGGTCTCGATCAGGCATTGCACCTCGGGATAGCGATAGACGGCTTCGGTCCTGAAATCGCCGCCGAACTCGGTTTCCGGGTAGAATTTGAAGATCGGCATGTAATAGCCGCCGCGATATTGCACGAGGATCGGCTTGTCGTTCGCGAGGAACTCGGCAAAGAGCGACAGGCCGAAGAGGATCGAGAAAATGATCAGCGACCAATAGGCGCGGCGGTTCGATTTGAAATTCCGCCAGCGACGGCGATTGAGTTCGGACATCTTCATGTGTCCCTCCGCTCAAAGTCGATCCGCGGGTCGACGAAGACATACATCAGATCCGACAGGATGCCGATCAACAGACCAATGAGGCCAAAGAAGAACAGCGTGCCAAAGATCACCGGATAGTCGCGCGCCAGAGCCGCCTCATAGCCAAGACGCCCCAAGCCATCGAGGGAGAAGAGCGTCTCGATGATCACCGAACCGCCGAAGAACACGCCCAGAAACAGCCCCGGAAAGCCCGCGATCACGATCATCATCGCGTTGCGGAAGACGTGACCATAAAGAACACGGCTCTCGGGCAGACCTTTGGCCTTGGCGGTCACCACATATTGTTTGCGAATCTCATCGAGGAAGGAGTTCTTGGTCAAAAGCGTGAGCGTGGCGAAGGACGAGATCACGGAGGCCAGCACCGGCAAGGTGATGTGCCAGAAATAATCGCCGATCTTGCCCAGCCACGACATCTGATCCCAATCGGGAGAGGTCAGGCCACGAAGTGGGAAAATCTGCCAATACGACCCGCCCGCAAACAGAACCAAAAGCAGGATCGCAAAGAGAAAGCTCGGGATCGCATAGGCGGCGATGATGATGCCTGAGGTCCATGTGTCAAACTTCGATCCGTCCCGCACCGCCTTGCGAATGCCAAGAGGGATCGAGACCAGATAGGAAATAAGGGTCGCCCAAAGCCCCAAGGAAATCGACACCGGAAGCTTGTCCCAGACAAGGTCAAGCACGCCCTCGGATTTGAAATAGCTCTCCCCGAAGTCGAAGCGCATGTAGTTCCACATCATCGTGAGGAAGCGTTCCAAAGGCGGTTTGTCGAGGCCAAATTGCCGTTCGAGATCGGCAATGAACTCGGGCGGAAGGCCCCGCGCGCCGGCGTACTCGCTTTGATAGGCGGTGTTTTCGGTCGTATTCGCGCTGCCCGCATCGGCTTGGGTGCCGGTGATCGTCTCGAACACATCGCCCTCACCTTGCAAATTGGCAAGCACCTGTTCGACCGGACCGCCCGGCACGAATTGCGTCAGCGCAAAGTTCACCACCATGATCCCGATCAGCGTCGGAATGATCAACAGCACACGCCGTAGAATATAGGCTCCCATGAACCGTCCTGCTCTTTATTGTTTTCTCAGCGTCTTTACTTCAACGCGCCTGCCGCACGCAATTCCGCTTCGCGGTCGGCATTCACCCACCAGAAATCCAGATAGCCCAGATCGAGCGGCGGCATCGTGTCCTCATCGGGGTGCTCATACATGTCGTAATAAGCGACCCAATAGCTGTCGTTCATATGCGCAGGCACGATGAAATAGTCGTAGCGCATGATCCGGTCAGCGGCTTTGACCATCGCCGCCATGTCGTCATAGGTCTCGGCGTTCAGGATTTCCTTGCCGATCGTTTCAATCGCCGGGTTGCAATAGCCCGCCGGGTTGAAAATATCGTCCACTTCCTCACAGCCGTACTTTTGCAAGAACCCGGCGCCTTCTTCGAAGCCATTGGAATAGCCGTCGAAGATCATGTCGTAGTCAAAGCTTTGCTTGCGCGCCTGATATTGGTTCGGGTCGATCCGGTTGTAGCGTGCATCCACGCCCAGCGCGGTCAGGTTTTCGACATAGGGTTTGATGATGCGGTCCCAGGACGGGCTGTAATGCAGGATTTCAAGCGACAGGACCTCGCCCGAAGCGTTGCGCATCTTGCCATCGTCGCCGGGGGTGTAACCCGCCTCGGCCAGCAAAGCCGTGGCCTGACGCATATTGCGACGATCCAAAGAGCGGTCGCCGGAGCTGTGCGGCAAAAACGCCTCTTCGGTAAAAATCGCCTCGGGCAGATCGTCTTTGACACCTTCGAGCACCGCAAGTTCTTTACCCTCCGGCAGGCCGGTCGCCATCAGCTCCGGCGTTTGCCAAAAGCTTTCGCGCTGGGAAAACAGCCCGTATTGCAGCGTCTCGTTGGTCCAGGTGAAGTTATACATCAGCCCTAGCGCCAAACGCACATTGCGGTCCTGCAACTTCTCGCGCCGCAAGTTGAACAGGAACCCGGTGGCGCCGGGAATGCTGCCGTTATGCAGGGTTTCCTTTTTCACCCAGCCATTCTCAAGCGCCGGAAAATCGTAATTCGTCGCCCAGACCAGCGAGGAGAATTCCTGGCGGAAGGTGATGTCACCGGCTTTGAAGGCCTCAAACGCCGCGATGGTATCGCCGAAATAAGTCACGCGAATGGTGTCGAGGTTGTTGCGCCCGACGTTGAACGGATGCTCCGCCCCCCAATATTCGGGATTGCGGGTGTATTCGACCCATTGGCCGGGGTCATAGGCGGTCAACATATATGGCCCGGTGCCCGGCGAGGTCTCATAGCGTTTCTCATCGAGGCGGTGGCCGGTTTCCTCGAACCACGCCTTTTTCATCACCAGCGTCGCGCCCGCCTGACCGATCAACCCGCTGCGCGGAATGTCCGGTTGAAAGGTGAACTTGACGGTGTGTTCATCGAGCGCTTCGACCTTTTCGATCATCGCGGACACACCCGCGCGCCAGGACGGCGTGCCCTCGGCAATGAATTTATTATGGGTGTAGACCACATCCTCGGCGGTCATCGGCGTGCCGTCGGAAAAGGTCACATCGTCACGCAGGTGGAAAATCACCCAATCCTTGCTCTCCGGATATTCGATGGTCTCGCACAGCACACAATAGCTGGCCGATTTATATTCATCCGCCGTCCCGCTCATCAGGCGCTCATACATCGAAGACGACAGGAGCGCGGGCGTGCCGGACAGTGTGGAAAAGGGGTTCAGACTGTCAAATGTGCCCACGTTGCCAAGGATGATCTCGCCCCCTTTCGGGGCCTCCGGGTTGACGTAATCGAGATGATCGAAGGGCTCGTCATATTTCGCCTCGTCCCAGTCTGAGTACCAGGTCGAGGTGATGATCTTGTTCGCCCCATCGCCGTCCGCAACGTTCTGAGCCTCCTGGGCCAAGGCCGCCCCGGACATAAAGCCGAGCGTTGCCATGAGAGGAAAGACGCGGGCGAAGGGGCGTTGGATCATATTCAGGTCTCCGGGAGGCGTTGAGGACGTCAGGGGTCTTGCAACAGACGGTAATGTGCCGGACCACCGGGATGCAAGTTACATGCGCTCGAATTTACGTGATCGGAGGCGCCGATCCCAAGCTCTGCACAAAACAAAACCCCCGCTGGTGCGGCCAGCGGGGGTCTCATAATCTGCACGCGATGCGCGGATCGCGCCGTTTAGCCAGAGATCGACTGAAGATAGGCCACGATATTGGCGCGATCTTCGACCTTTTTCAGACCGGCAAAGGACATCTTGTTGCCCGGCACGGCGTCTTTCGGGCTTTCCAGATAGGCGTTCAGAGCCTCAGCATCCCAAACGCCGCCATGGGTCGCCATCGCGTCCGAGTAGGAAAAGTCGCCAACAGAGGCCAGCGCACGCCCGAACACGCCATCGAGGTGCGGCCCCGTGCCGTTCGAACCGTCAATCTTGTGACAGGCTTTGCATTTGCCAAAGACTTTCTCGCCCTTGGCCGCATCGGCAGAGGCCAAAAGTTCGTCAAAGCTCACTTCGACCGCTTCTTCTTCCGCAGCATCGTCATCGCCGGTGGCAATAACATAGGCCTGAACCTGTTCACCGTCATGTCCGGTGGCGTCCATGGCATAGATGGAAGTGGCGGCCCAGTTGCCGAGAAGGAAGATCAAGAATGTGCCGCATACGCCGCCCACGATCTTGGTAAGGGTCATAGTGTTGAACATATTGCGTTCCGTTCCTATAGGTTCGTCGCGCGATATCTACCCGCTTCCCATGATTCATTTCAAGGTATAAGACCGAAACCCGGACAAGTTAGCGCAGATCAAACGCAGGAAAAGGGATAAAAATGGCCGCTCGCATCGCATTTCAGGGGGAACCCGGCTCTTATTCGCATCAAGCCTGCGCCGATGCCCGTCCCGATTACGACCCCTTGCCCTGCCCGACCTTTGAGGACGCGATGGAGGCCGTGCGCTCCGGTGCCGCCGATCTCGGCATGATCGCGGTCGAAAATTCGACCTATGGCCGGGTGCAAGACGTCTATCATCTTTTGCCCGACTCCGGTCTGCATATCATCGACGAGACCTTCGTGCGGGTGCATGTGAACCTTTTGGGCCTGCCCGGTACGAAAATTTCCGACATCAAAACCGCCCGCGCCATGTCCGTCCTTTTGGGACAGGCCCGTGGCTTTATCCGCGAACATGGCATCACCACCGTCAACTGGTCCGACAATGCCGCCGCCGCGCGGTCGGTCAAGGAAGAAGGCAATCCCGCGATCGGTGCTTTTGCCTCCGAGCTTGCCGGCGAGATTTTCGGCCTCGACGTACTGGCCCGTCATATCGAAGACCACAAACTCAACACCACGCGCTTCCTGATCATGGCCCGCGAGCCGAATTATGAGCGCCGCGCCGAGAAGATGGTCACCGCCTTCATGTTCCGCGTCCGCAACATCCCTGCCGCGCTCTATAAGGCGATGGGTGGATTCGCGACCAATGGCGTCAACATGACCAAACTCGAAAGCTACATGGTCGACGGCGTCTTCACCGCGACGCAATTCTACGCCGACATCGAAGGCCACCCGGAGGACGATAATGTCCGCCTCGCGCTGGATGAACTGCGGTATTTCACCGAAATGGTCGAAATTCTCGGCGTCTACCCGGCCGACCCGCGCCGGACCTGAGATGCCTGCAAACAGGGTTAAAGCGGCTTTCGTTTAATCTGAATCAGATTGAGCGAAAAACGTTGCCACGCTGAATTAATATTGCTGCGTTTCTCAAAAATTGAGTGCCTTAAGGTTTTTGAGAAACGCTTTAGCGCTTCGGCGCGCCCTGATATTGCTCAGACAGGTGTTCGCAGTATTTCTTGACCCGCTTCTCAAAGCGTTTCTGCAGGGTCGCTTTCGCAAATTTCACCGATTGCACGAGGATGCGTGCGGACAACGTCTTGGGCCGCACCTCATAGCCGATGGTCACCCGTGTGCGCTGCGGCGACAGGGGCACAAGCTCGGACTTGATCTCCATGTTCAACCCGCCGGAGACCGCCGTCGCGGCCAGCGTGTTCGGCGCGTCGCATTCGACGATCTCGGCATCGAGGTCGCGAATCTTGCCCCGAAACGGCACTTTGAGCATCCAGCCCGCCCCGACATCGCGCGGCTGGTGCGTCGACTTGCGCGCCACCTCGATCCCACGACGCATGGCCTGACGTTCGAGCCCTTCGAAATCCGTGAAATGTTCGAAAACGAACTCTGCCGGGGCTTCAATGTCCTGACGCGTCGAGAATTTCATGCCTGCTCACCTGTTACCTTCCGCAGATAGGTTATTCCGTTATTCCCAATCATCCGCAAGCCACTTGGCCATCAGAACCTGCGCGATGGCGCCTTTTCTTGCGGGGGAAATCTCCGGGTGCTGTCCGGCCATCGCCAGAGCCAGCTCTTCGCGCCGCACCCAGCGGGCGTCTTCGATCTCGACCGGGTCGATGATGATCTCCGTGCTCTCCGCCTCCGCCCGACAGCCCAGCATCAGGGACGCCGGGAAGGGCCAGGGCTGGCTGGTGACGTAAGAAACCTTGCCGACACGCACGCCCGCCTCCTCAAAAACCTCGCGTCGCACGGCCGCCTCGATGGGTTCCCCCGGTTCGACGAAGCCCGCAAGCAGGGAATACATCCGCTCCGGCCAATTTTCGTTGCGACCCAACAAAACGGCATTGCCACGGGTCACCAGCATGATCACGACCGGATCGGTGCGCGGAAAATGCGAGGCCCCGCAGGCAGGGCATTCCCTCTGCCAGCCGGCCTGAGACATTTCCGTTTTGGCGCCACAGGCCGCGCAAAATCCGTGGCTGCGATGCCATTCGAACAGCCCCCGCGCCGTGCCTGCCATCTCCGCCTCAAGTGGTGTGAGCGTGGTCATCACCGCCCGCAGATCGCGGAATGTCAGTCCGTCCAATTCCGCAAACACCAGGCTTGCGCTCGACCACGGCGAGGGGTGCGCGGCATCGTCATCTGCGACCAGTGGCTCGAACGCACTGACATCGCGGGCAAAAACCGGCTGACCGCCGGGCAGAAGGCCTAGGAAAAGCTCCTGCGCCTCAGCCGCATCGACGCGCGCGGCACTGAGCAGCGCCAAGGCGCCCTCCGCATCCGTCGGCACATGCCCGCGCCAGATCGGCATCACAAGCGCATCCACCTGTCCCCGCATCACCTCGGCCTTGGCCCTCAGATGCGCAGCTCTGTTCAATTCTCCGCCAGCAAGCGGCACCAAATCCTGTTTCATGTGATTGGCTTACGCCCGGTTGCCTGTCAGAACCAAGACACCCCGACATTGCGGCAATCGCGACGCAGATTCTCTGTTGCCAATTTACGACAAATAACAATAATACAATCCAAGGTTGTGCACTTTGCCCAAATGGCAACCCAAAATGGATTGCCTGACTGTTTTCTAATGGTAAATTCGTAAACGTCACATCTTTGTCTTGTGGCGGAAAGATGGTCGCATCACCCTCAGACTCAGGCCCCGTTTCAAGACATGGAGTAGCCAGATGAACCATCTGAAAAAACACATAAATCGCCGGGGTTTTCTGTCCGGCACAATCGCAGGAACTGCTTTGATTGCTCTTCATCCCTTTTCGGCCCGCGCCAGCGCCAACCAGGCCCATTTGCGGATTATGGAAACCACGGACCTGCATGTTCATGTGTTTCCCTATGACTATTACGCCGACAAGCCTGTAGACACGGTGGGCCTCGCCCGCACCGCCGCGCATATCAATGACATCCGTCATGAGGCGACCAATGCGATGCTTTTGGACAATGGCGATTTTTTGCAGGGCAATCCGATGGGCGACTTCATCGCCTATGAGCGTGGGATGAAAGAGGGTGACATGCACCCGGTCATCACCGCGATGAACACGCTGGGCTTTGACGCGTCGACCTTGGGCAACCACGAATTCAACTACGGCATTGATTTTCTGATGAAGGCGCTGGCGGGCGCGAATTACCCGGTGATTTCCGCCAACGTCGTCAAGGAAATGGGCGCCACGCCCCGCGAAGACGTCACGCTTTTGCCGCCCTATGTGATCCTCGATCGCGAGATCACCGACGGTGCGGGCGAAACACATAAGATCAAGATCGGTCTCATTGGTTTCGTGCCGCCGCAGATCATGATGTGGGATCGCAAGAACCTCGAAGGCAATGTGAACGCCCGCGATATCGTCGAGACCGCCCGCGCCTATGTGCCTGAGATGAAAGAAAAAGGCGCCGATCTTATCATCGCGCTGAACCACTCTGGCATTGGCTCTGCTGAGCATACCGAGGGCATGGAAAACGCCTCCGTGCCACTCGCGGAAATCGACGGCGTGGATGCACTTTTGACCGGCCACTCGCACCTCGTTTTCCCCTCTCCGACCTATGATGGCTACGCCGCCGTCGACAGCCAAAAGGGTCTGATCCACGGCAAACCCGCCGTGATGGGCGGCTATTGGGGCTCGCATCTGGGCGTCATGGATTTGCTTTTGGAATATGAAGGCGGAGCCTGGCGCGTGGTGACCAGCGCAGTCGAGACCCGTCCGATCTCGCGCCGCGAAGAAGATCGCTCGATCACGCCGCTGGTGGAAAGTGTTGAGCCGGTTCTGGCCTCCGTGCAGGACATTCACGACCAAACGCTGGCCTATGTGCGCCGCGCCGTTGGCAAAACCAATGCGCCGCTGCACTCCTATTTCGCCCTCGTCGCCGATGATCCCTCGGTGCAGATCGTCTCCAACGCCCAGCTTTGGTACATCGGCGAGATGATGAAAGGCACAGACCACGAAGGCCTGCCGATCCTCTCCGCCGCCGCGCCCTTTAAGGCCGGGGGCCGTGGCGGCCCGGAATATTACACCGATGTGGCGCCGGGGGATGTGGCGATCAAAAACGTCGCCGATCTCTACCTCTACCCGAATACAATCCGTGCCGTACGCATCAATGGGGCTCAGCTCAAGGGCTGGCTAGAACGCTCCGCAGGCATGTTCAATCAGGTCGAAAAAGGCGCGAAGGACGCGGTTCTCCTGAACCCCGATTTCGCCTCCTACAATTTCGACGTGATCGAAGGGGTGGACTATCAGATCGACATTTCACAGCCTTCGCGGTTCGATGCCAACGGCGAGCCGCTGAACTCGGACGCCTCGCGGATCGTCAATCTGACAGTCGATGGCGCGCCCGTGACCGATGACATGGAGTTTATCGTCGCCACCAACAACTACCGCGCGGGCGGTGGTGGCACCTTCCCCGGCGCCGATGGCTCCACGGTGATTTTCGAAGGCCCCGACACCAACCGCGACATTATCGTGCGCTATATCGTCGAGCAAGGCACCGTCAATCCGACCGCTGACAACAACTGGTCGCTGGCGCCTCTGGGCGACACCACCGTGTTGTTCCAAACCGGACCTGCGGCGCGCACGCATCTCTCTGACCTCAAAGGCCTGACCATTGAAGACGCGGGCGAAGGCACAGACGGATTCGCCCAATTCCGCATCACGCTCTGAGCCGATCTGGTCCAATTGCGCGCATTTCGACAAAGCGGCCGCATCTTGTGGCCGCTTTTTGTTTACCAAATGGGCAAATAAAATTTTTCCGCCATTTTTTTACGCAGGCATTAAGGTTGTATACATGATTGTGAACCTCAATCTCGCAGGCGCCCGAATGGCACGCCATTCTGAGCCGGAATGACACAGGGAATTTTTCAGGGGAAAAACATGCTCTACAAATCCATCACCACCATGGCTGCCTTTGCGCTGACCGCGACGGCCGCCACCGCCGAGACCGCGATGCCCTTCGCGCTCGACTGGAAATTCGAGGGCCCCGCGGCCCCCTATTTCACCGCGCTGGAAAAAGGCTATTTTTCCGACGCCGATCTGAGCGTTGAAATCTCCGCAGGTCAGGGCTCGCTCGACGCCATTCCGAAAGTCGCCACCGGCGCGTTTCCGGTCGGCATGGCGGACATCAACAGCCTCGTGAAATTCCTCGACCAAAACCCCGGCGCGCCGGTCATCGGCATGATGATGATCTATGACGCGCCCGCATTCGCCGTGGTCGGTCGCAAATCTTTGGGCATCGAAGCCCCGAAAGACCTCGAAGGCAAAATCCTCGGCGCGCCGCCGCCGGATGGCGCATGGGCGCAATTCCCGATCTTTGCCGCCGAGAACGATCTCGACATGGAGGCGATCACCGTCGAGCCCGTCGGCTTCCCGACCCGCGAACCAATGCTGGCCGAGGGCAAAGTCGATGCTGTCACTGGCTTTAACTTCTCGTCCTTCCTGAACCTCGTGCGCTTAGGCGTGCCGGAGGATGACATTTCGACCATCATGATGTCGGATTACGGCGTGAACCTTTACGGCAACGTGTTGATCGTGAACACCGATTTCGCCGCCGAGAACCCGGACGCGGTCAAAGATTTTGTCTCCGCCGTCACCATGGGCTGGAAAGACGCCATGGCCGATCCGAAGGCCTCGGTCGAATATATGATCAAGTACAACCCGGCCTCGGACCTCGACCTTGAGACCCGCCGTCTCGAACTGGCGCTTGAGGGCAATGTCTACACCGATTACGTCGCCGAACATGGCATGGGCGGGATCGACGCGGAGCGCTTTGCAGGTTCGCTTGAGCAGCTCAAAATGGTCTACGAGTTCAACGCAGAACCCGACGCGAGCCTCTACTTCACCGAAGATTACCTGCCCGCCGCTGACGCGCGCATGCTGAAGTAATCGACCGCGAAGACTTTGGCGGGCGCGGGACCTCAAAGAGGCTCGCGCCCGTTTTCATGTGGGCAAAAAAGAGCGGACAAAATGGCAAATCTCATAGATATCAAAGGCGTGACCCACGCCTACAAGACCGACAACGGCCCTCTGCCCGTTCTCGACGACCTCAACATCTCCGTCCCCGAAGGCGATTTCTGCGCCGTGGTCGGGCCATCCGGCTGTGGCAAGTCCACACTGACGAAGCTCATCGCCGGGCTGATGAAGCCGGATCAGGGCGAGGTTTGGCTGCATGGTGAAAAGGTCACCTCTCCGCGCTCGACCGTTGGCATGGCGTTTCAGAACCCGGTGATGCTGGAGTGGCGGACGATCCTTCAGAACGTGCTGCTGCCGCTGGAGATTGTGCCGAACAAGATGAGCAAACGCGAGAAAGAGGAACGTGGGCGCGAACTTTTGGCGCTTGTGGGCCTTGAGGGTTTTGAGGACAAACGCCCGTCTGAGCTGTCCGGCGGCATGCGTCAGCGGGCCTCTCTGTGTCGCGCCATCGTGCACAAACCCGACGTGTTGATCATGGACGAACCCTTCGGCGCGCTTGATGCCTTTACCCGCGAAGACCTTTGGCAAACGATGCATGCGCTTCGTGCCGAAGAGCCCTTCACCGGCGTGCTGATCACCCACGATCTGCGCGAAAGCGTCTACCTCGCCGATGAGGTCATCGTGCTGTCGGGTCGCCCCGCCACGACGCAGCATGTGGAGAACGTCAAACTCGACGGGCGCACCGATCTTGAGGTGATCTACACCCCCGAGGCGACCGATATTTTGCACCGCCTGCGCCACCAGATCGAGATCGCGCAAGGCCGCGCGACGGATGGGGAGGCGGCATAATGAAAACCTTTCGGAAAATCGCCACACCGACCATTGCCATCCTCATGTTCCTCGCCTTCTGGGAGTTCATCGTCTGGGTGAACCAATGGCCGAACTACAAAATGGCCTCTCCCTCCGACCTGATCCCGGCCTATACAAAGTATTGGAATCTCTTCCTGATTTACGGCTGGCAAACGCTCTGGCGCACCGTCATCGGGCTTTTGGTCGCCGTCGTGTTTGGCACGTTGATCGGCATGGTCATGGGCTTTTCGCGCACCATGCGCGACGCGCTTTATCCGCTTTTGGTCGGCTTCAACGCCATTCCGAAAGCCACCGTTGTGCCGGTGATCGCGCTCATTCTGATCGGCCAACACGATTTGAACACCGTGCTGATCGCCTTCATGATTTCCTTCTTCCCGATCTCGGTTGCGGTCTCCATCGGGCTTTCGACTTTGGAGCCGGAATATCGCGATATTCTTCGCTCTCTCGGGGCATCGAAATGGACAATTTTCTGGAAGATCGCCCTGCCGAAAACCCTGCCGGAATTCTTCGGCGCGTTGAAGGTCGCGGTGACGCTCGCCTTCATCGGCACCAACCTGATGGAGATCGTCGAGCCGCACGGCAAGGGCCTCGGGCACCTGTTCGACAGCGGCAAGATCAACGCCGATTACCCGCTGATGTTCGCGGTGCTGATCGCTTTGGCATTCTTGGGGATCGTGCTCTACTACATCGTGGTGGCGCTTGAGAAAATCTTTGCCGGTTGGGCGGAACGCCCACAGGGATGATGTGCGGAACGCCCACAGGGGTGATGTACGGAACGCCCACAGGGATAAGATCAAAAGGGGCGCCGATCTGGCGCCCCTTCTCATTCTGCGTGAAACGTTCAGAGCTGACGCGTCGCGAAGTACCAATCCACGACCTTCTGCCCCTCCGGCGCATTGGCAATTTTTTCCTGCGCGGCGGCGGCAGTCGGCGGGGTCGGCACGATCACCGCATCGCCCGGTTTCCAGTTCTCCGGCATCGCGCATTTGTTTTCATCGGCCGCTTGCAGCGCCACCACAAGGCGGTGAATCTCATCCACGGAACGGCCCGCGTTCATCGGATAGTAAACCATGGCGCGCAGGATACCGTTCGGGTCGATGATGAACGTCGCCCGCACGGCGGCGGTGTCGGAAGCCCCCGGCTGGATCATGCCGTAGGCATTCGCGACCTTCATCGAGAGGTCGGCGATGATCGGGAATTTGATCTCGACGCCCCAGTTTTCCTTGATGTTCAGCATCCAGGCGATGTGCGAATAGTGGCTGTCGATGGACAGGCCCAAGAGCTCTACCCCCATGGCGTTGAACTCATCTTGCTTACCCGCGAAACCGATGAATTCCGTGGTGCAGACGGGCGTGAAATCGGCCGGGTGCGAAAAGAGGATCAGCCATTTGCCCTTGTAATCGCCGAGGGTTTTGACGCCATCGGTGGTCAGCGCCTCAAACGCCGGGGCAGGTTTGTTCAGTTGCGGGCCAGTTGCGGTTTCGATGTGATCGGTCATATCTTTGTCCTTTGTTTTATATGTGTTTTTCGCTCCAAGGCGTCGCCGCCCTTTCGATGACACAGAGATAGCTCTTGCGAATTCATTGTTGAAACGAATAAAAAAGATCAAAGTAATTGAGAAATTCGATCAATGATCCTGCCTACTCTGCGCCAGCTTCGCTTCCTCACCGCTCTTGCCGACGAGTTGCATTTCGGACGCGCCGCCGAGCGTTGCTTTGTCACGCAATCGACCCTCTCGACGGGCCTCAAAGAGCTCGAAGGCACCCTCGGCGCGCCCATCGCCGAACGCACCAAGCGCAGCGTTTTGATGACCCCTCTGGGCGAAGAGATCGCGGCGCGCGCCCGCGTGATGCTGGCCGAGGCGCAGGACATGGTCGAGCTGGCACAAAGCCAATCCGGCACGTTGCGCGGCACCTTGAAACTTGGCACCATTCCGACGGTCGGGCCTTTTCTCTTTCCCCGCCTCTTGCCGCGCTTGCGTCAGGACTATCCCGACCTGCGGCTCTATATGCGCGAGGAATTGACCGAACACCTGATCGCGGGCCTGCGCGCCGGGCGGCTGGATGTGATCCTGATCGCGCTGCCGTTTGAGACCGGCGATCTGGAGATGGAAAGCCTGTTCGAGGACGATTACCAACTCGCCACAGCGCCCGGCCATCGACTGATGTCCGACCGCCCGATCGGTGGGCCGGATTTGGACGACGAGACGCTTTTGCTTTTGGAGCGCGGGCATTGTCTGCAACGTCATGCGCTTTCGGCCTTCCCGGAGAGCCACGCGAAACAAGACGAAACCTTTGCCGCCACCTCGCTGCCGACCCTCGTCGCCATGGTTGAGGAAGGCCTCGGCATCACGCTTTTGCCACAGCTGGCGATTGACGCGGGCGTGACGCGCAACACCGACATCCACCTGACGCCGCTTTTCGGCACCAAACCGCGCGAGGTGGTTCTGGCCTGGCGCAAAAGCTCGGCCCGGAGCGCGGACTTTCACCTTCTGGCAGGGCTTTTGCGCAAAGAACGCACCCGCCTCGGCAGTTGAACCGCCCTCTTGCTTTCCCGTACTGTCATCATTATGTAACGCCATGAGAGGTTGGCGCGGGCGAGCGCCTCGCCAACCCGGTCAGGTCCGGAAGGAAGCAGCCGTAACGAGCCCCGCTTGGGTCGTTGTCCAGCCTCTCACCTAAACCTTAACTGCATGCCGAGGAGGAAATTGATGATTGTCGCTACCGCCCCTCGGGCAGCCGCTTAAGGCCTATTCCCATCATCGGACTGCCCGAAACCGTTCCCTTCCGCCGCCCGTTCGGCGCGGAAGCCCTTTCGCGTTTTGCAAGGCAGACCAATGACATCTAATCTCAATATCCTCGGCTGGTCCCAATTTTTCAACGGCCAGCTCAATCTCACCGAAGCCGAATCTCTCACGCCCGTGCGCCTCTCTGAGGTACGCCGCCGGTCCGTCGTGGCGCTCACGCCCGAGTTGGAGCGCCGCGAAATCGCGCTCACTGGCGATCATGTTGCGACCGATATGGCCGTGGGCGATTTTGCCCTCACCGATGGCGAACGGCTGATCCGGGTGTTGGACCGAAAAACGGTGATATCCCGCAAAGCCGCCGGTCTCGCGGCGCAGGCACAGTTGATCGCGGCCAATATCGACACGCTCTTTATCACCACGTCGTGCAACCTCGATTTCAACGAGGCGCGGCTGGAACGCTACCTCGCCATCGCGATTGAGGCAGAGGCCATGCCGGTGATCGTCATCACCAAGGCCGACAAGCCCGAGGACATACCCGCAGACATCTACGAGGACCGCGCCAAGGCCCTCTATGAGGGCGCCGAGGTCCTCTTGATCAACGCCAAATCGTCCGAGGACATCGCGCGCCTTGAAAGCTATTGCGGCACGGGCCAGACGATTGCTTTGGTCGGCTCGTCCGGTGTGGGCAAATCCACCATCGCGCGCGGCCTCACTGGCGAAGACATCGAGGTCGGCGACATCCGCGAAGACGATGCCAAGGGGCGGCACACCACCACCGCGCGCTCGATGCACCGGATGCACGCCGGGGGCTGGCTGATCGACACGCCGGGGATGCGGGAGCTGGCGCTGCATGACGCCTCCGAGGGCATCGCGACCCTGTTTGAGGACATCACTGACCTCGCCACAGAGTGCAAATTCTCCGATTGCCAACATCGGACCGAACCGGGCTGTGCCGTGCGCCGCGCGGTGGAGGCCGGAGATCTCGATCCGGACCGTGTCGAGCGCTGGCGCAAGCTGGTGGACGAGGACACGCGAAACTCCGAGACCATCGCAGACGCGCGCGAACGGGGGCGGAAATTCTCCAAGATGGTGAAAACCACCATGAAGGCGAAAAAGGCCCGACGTGGCGAGTGAGCCGCTCTGAAATGAGGTTGCGGGGAGAGGTCCCCGCCCTTACCTTAGAGCGGAACACAGAAAAGGGCCCTCGCATGACCGACACCACCACCGGCTACAAGGTACTGGCGCGCAAATACCGCCCGGAAACCTTTGTCGATCTGATCGGTCAGGACGCCATGGTGCGGACCCTGAAAAACGCCTTTGCCGCCGACCGGATTGCGCAGGCGTTCATCATGACCGGCATTCGCGGCACCGGCAAAACCTCCACCGCGCGGATCATCGCCAAGGGCATGAACTGTATTGGCACGGACGGCACCAGTGGGCCCACCACGGAACCCTGTGGCACCTGCGAACATTGTGTCGCGATTTCCGAGGGACGCCATGTCGATGTGATGGAAATGGACGCTGCCTCGCGCACCGGTGTTGGCGACATTCGCGAGATCATCGATTCGGTGCACTACCGAGCGGCATCGGCGCGCTATAAAATCTACATCATCGACGAGGTGCACATGCTCTCCACGAGTGCGTTCAACGCGCTCCTGAAGACCCTCGAAGAGCCGCCCGCCCACGTCAAATTCATCTTCGCCACCACGGAGATTCGCAAAGTTCCCGTGACGGTGCTGTCGCGGTGCCAGCGGTTCGATTTGCGCCGGATCGAGCCGGAGGTGATGATGAACCACCTCTCCGGGATTGCCGAGAAAGAAGGCTCAGAAGTCGCGCAGGACGCGCTGGCGCTGATCACCCGCGCCGCCGAAGGCTCGGTGCGGGATGCGCTGTCTCTCTTGGATCAAGCCATCTCTCACGGCGCAGGCGAGACCACCGTCGATCAGGTCCGCGCCATGCTGGGCCTTGCAGATCGCGGTCGTGTGCTCGATCTCTTCGACATGATCATGGCGGGCGATGCCGCAGGCGCGCTTGAGGAATTGGGCGGGCAATATGCCGACGGCGCCGACCCTCTGGCCGTGCTGCGCGATCTGGCCGAAATCACGCATTGGGTGTCGGTGATCAAGATCACGCCCTCCGCCGCCGAAGACCCCACCATTGGCCCCGACGAGCGCGCGCGTGGGCTTGAAATGGCCGAAAAACTGCCGATGCGAGTGATGTCGCGCATGTGGCAGATGCTTTTGAAAGCCATCGAAGAGGTCTCCGCCGCACCCAACGCGATGATGGCGTCTGAAATGGCGATCATCCGGCTCACCCATGTCGCCGACCTGCCGATGCCCGAAGATTTGGTGCGCAAGCTCAATGAACAAAACCCGCCGCCGCGTCCTCCTTCGGGTCCGGCGGGAGGTGGCGCGCCTGCGGGTGGCGGTTCGACACATGCGCAAGGCAGTGCGCAAGGGGGGGCGCCACGCGGCCCGGTCCACGGAGCGACCATGTCGTCCGGCGCCGCGACCGCAACGGCTCTGGCTCCAGAGGCCTCTCTCGCCCGCTTCACCAGTTTCGAAAGCGTCGTCGCCCTGCTCGAAGAACACCGTGCCGGCACGCTTTTGATCGAGGCCAAAGAGAATATGCGCATCGCACGCTACGCGCCGGGGCGGATCGAATTTCAACCCTGGGGCAAAGCCGCGCAGGACCTTGCGCCGCGCCTTGCAGATCGCCTTCACCGCCTGACCGGCGTGCGCTGGATGATCACCATCGCGGAGGCCCCCGAAGACGTCCGCACGATCTACGAGATCGAACACGCCGAAGAGATGGCGCTGCGTGCCGAAGCGATGAAACAGCCCATCGTCGCGAAAGTGTTCGAGCTGTTCCCCGATGCGAAAATCTCCGATATTCGCACCCCGGAAAAAATTGCCTCTGAGGCCGCCACTGAGGCGCTTCAGGAAGTCGAAGATGAATGGGACCCGTTCGAAGAGTGAACGCGGCCCACATGATTTAGGAGAAACGTGATGTTAAAAGGCCTCGGCGGCCTCGGCGATATGGCCGGGATGATGAAAAAAGCCCAGCAAATGCAAAAGGATATGGCCGAGCTTCAGGAAAAGCTCGACACTATGACCGTGGTGGGCGAAAGCGGCGCGGGTCTCGTGAAAGCCACGGCGACCGCCAAGGGCAAACTCACGGCGCTGGACATTGATCCGTCGATTTTCCATCCCGACGAGAAAGAAGTGGTCGAGGATCTGATCCTCGCCGCAATCAAGGATGCCCAGGCGAAAGCCGCCGAGAAATCCGAAACCGAAATGAAATCCCTGACCGAGGGCCTTGGCCTTCCGGCTGATTTCAAGATGCCGTTCTAAAACGTGAGCGGACGGCAGGACATCGAGGATCTGATTGATCTGATGGCGCGCTTGCCGGGGCTTGGGCCTCGGTCGGCGCGGCGTGCCGTTTTGCACCTGATCCAGAAGCGCGGACGGTTGATGCAGCCCTTGGCGCAGTCGATGCAACAGGTCGCGGACAACGCGCGCGAATGCCTGCGCTGTGGCAATATTGGCACCGGCGATCTCTGTGACATCTGCGCCGACGAGCGCCGCGCCAATGGCGAATTGTGTATTGTTGAGGATGTCTCCGATCTTTGGGCGATGGAACGCGCGGGCGTGTTCAAAGGCCGCTACCATGTGCTGGGCGGAACGCTCTCGGCGCTCGATGCCATCGGGCCGGAGGAGCTGCGCATTCCTCTGCTTGTGCAACGCGTGGCCGATGAACAAGTGCGCGAAGTGATCCTTGCCCTGGGCGCCACCGTCGATGGCCAGACCACCGCGCATTACATTTCCGACGAATTGTCAGGCCGCTGCGAGGTCAGTTCTCTGGCCCAAGGTGTGCCGGTCGGGGGCGAGCTTGATTACCTCGACGACGGCACGATCACCGCCGCGCTCACGGCCCGCAAACGCCTCTAAAACCTCATCCAATAACAAAAAAACCCGAAGCCGAAGCTCCGGGTTTTGTTTTTACAGAGGAGGCGCCTCTTAGGCGTCGTCGTCCTCGTCATCCGAATCCGGAAGGTTGAAGAAGCTGTCGGCATCCGGAACGCTCTCGTCACGCTCGTCTTCGTCGTCTTGCGACAGGGAGAAGGTCTCCAGCCCGGAAATCGCGGTCGGGATTTTCGGCTCATCTGCATCGGCAGACAGGGAATCTTCGGTCGACAACAGCTTGCGACGCTCGTCATCCGTCATACCAGCCGCGAGGTTTTTCGACGCTTTTTGAACCGCAGCGTCCAACTCAGTCTGTTTACACAGGCCCAAAGCCACCGGATCGATCGGCTGCATGTTGGCGATGTTCCAGTGAGTGCGCTCGCGGATCGACTGGATCGTCGGCTTGGTGGTGCCCACGAGTTTCGCGATCTGACCATCGGACAATTCCGGGTGGAATTTCACCAGCCAAAGGATCGAATTCGGACGGTCCTGACGTTTCGACAGCGGCGTGTAGCGCGGACCACGACGTTTTTCTTCGCCCTGAGCGGCCGCGTTGAACTTGAGTTTCAAACGGTGCATCGGGTTTTCTTCCGCCGTTTTGATCTCTTCGGCAGTCAATTGATTGTTCGACACCGGATCGAACCCACGCACGCCGCCGGCGACGTCCCCGTCGGCGATGCCCTGAACTTCCAGCTCATGCAGACCACAGAAATCGGCGATCTGTTTGAAGCTCAACGTGGTATTGTCGACCAACCAAACAGCGGTGGCCTTTGCCATAATCGGTTTTGCCATGGGTCACACTCCTTAAAAATGCGGCTCTCCCCGGATACACCTTTCCCGTCGCCTCAAAGGGCTTTCCCCGGCTGGGGACGGTTCTCGTTGTCGGGGAACTTGGGCGCTGTATAGTGCGGATCGAGAAAAGAGGAAAGAGAAAATGCGTCACCGCATCGTGAGTGCCCTTGTGGGGCTTGGACTTTTGACTGCCACGCCCGGTTTCGCCGATGGCGAACCTGCGGGAGATTTCGACTATTACGTGCTGGCGCTGTCCTGGTCTCCGACATGGTGCGCGCTTGAGGGCGAGGCGCGCAACTCTCCGCAATGCGATCAGAACTTCGGCTGGGTGCTCCATGGCCTCTGGCCGCAATACGAGCGCGGCTGGCCGTCTTATTGCAACACCACCGCCCATGACCCGTCGAAACGCGAAACCGCCGCCATGGCCGACATCATGGGCACATCAGGGGCGGCTTGGTATCAATGGAAGAAACACGGCCGCTGCTCCGGCCTGTCGTCGCAAGATTTCCTCGCACTGTCCCGCGAAGCCTACACCCGCATCACCCGTCCCGAGGTGTTTCGCAAACTTAAGGACGACGTGAAACTCCCCGCTTCCGTGATTGAGGACGCCTTTCTCAAAGACAACCCCGCGTTTGAGCCCAACGAAATCACCGTGACCTGCAAAGCCTCGCGCATCCAAGAAGTCCGCATCTGCCTGACCCGCGATCTGGAGCCGCGCAAATGCGGCACGGATGTCATCCGAGACTGCACGCTGGACGATGCGCTTTTTGAGGCCATCGACTGAGTATTTCTGGCACAAAGGAGACGAGGCGGTTTCCTTTGTGCCTCAAATACTCAAATCTCCAGTACGATCTTGCCGATATGCGCACCGCTTTCCATATGCGCGTGCGCTTTCGCGGCATCATCCAAGGCATAGGTGCTGTCCATCACCGGACCAACCTGCCCCGCTTCGATGAGCGGCCAAACCTTGCTCAAAAGCGCCGAGGCGATCTTGGCCTTGGCCTCATCCGATTGCGGACGCAGCGTCGAGCCGGTGAGCGTCAGGCGTTTCATCATCACCTGCGCGAAATTCACTTCGGCTTTCGAGCCTTGCAGAAAGGCGATGTTGACCAGACGGCCTTCCATCGCCAGCGCCTTGATATTGCGGGAGATATAGTCGCCACCGACCATATCGAGGATCAGGTTCATACCGCCTTCGGCTTTCGCCACTTCGACGAAATCCTCGTCGCGATAATTGATCGCGCGCTCGGCGCCCAGCCCTGCGCAGGCTTTGCATTTCTCCGCTGAGCCCGCAGTGGCAAACACCCGCGCACCAAAGGCCCGTGCCAATTGGATCGCGGTCGTGCCGATGCCGGACGAACCTCCATGCACGAGAAACCGTTCTCCGGCCTGCAAGCCGCCGCGCATGAAGACATTCGACCAGACCGTGAAAAATGTCTCGGGCAGGCAGGCGGCCTCTTTCATGGACATGCCTTTGGGCACGGGCAAAGCATGTGCCGCAGGTGTCGCGACATATTCGGCGTAGCCGCCGCCGGGCAAGAGCGCGCAGACCTGATCACCGACGCGCCACGCGCTGACCGCAGCGCCCACGGCGACAACCTCCCCCGCGCCTTCGAGACCCGGAAGGTCCGACGCACCGGGGGGCGGATTGTAAAGCCCGGCACGTTGCAGCGCGTCAGGCCGGTTCACGCCAGCATAAGCCAATTTGATCACGATCTCGTCGGCTTTGGGCGTCGGCACAGGGCGCGTGCAGGGTTTCAGTACCTCAGGGTTCCCAGCTTCGGAAATTTCGACCGCACGCATCATCGCTGGCAAACTCATTATTCCACATCTCCCGTGCTCTGCGTGCCCGGCACATCGCTGCGGCCCACACCCGCAGGCGCCTTGACCTTCGACAAGACCGCATTGGGCAGCGCGAACATGGCAGACAGTGCCTTGTTGCCCCGCACCGTGGCTTTGGCTTTTTCGATCTGCATCACATCGTCGATGCGACGGTCAAGAAAGGCCTTGGTGTCGACAAACCCTTCGCTGTCGTCGCCGAGCCAAAACAGCACGGTTGAGGCAAAGACCCCCGACAGCGTCGCGCGTTTGGTGTACCAGTTCACGTCATCTGACGTGTCCCCCAAAGCGGTCCAGATCGTATCCGCTGTTTCCCACAGCAGCTTTGTCCCTTCAGGTGCATAGATCGGCAGCGAGAAAAGCGACATGCCACGCCGCACCACTTCGCGATCCACCGATTGCAATCGGATCCAAACCGCATGGGCAATCCGGTCGCGAAACCGCATGTCTGAGAGATCTGCCGCCTCCAGAGCCACCACCATCTCCCGGTCGCCACGTTTGTGATAGGCCGCCGCGAGATCGACCGATCCACGCGGGGCTGCGACCTTGGCCAAACCTTCGGAGACGTCCGAATCAGCCACGGCGGCTTTGAAGGTCTCAGGCCCCCAACCGTCGAACACCACGTGAATCAGCGCCGCATCGAGCAGTTTTTCACGGGTCGGATCGGGATAAGCGGTGGTTGGCATGTCTTTGTCCTCCTTCACGGTCTCGGGCATAGTAGACAAGCTAGGATGACTTTGCTATACGGCCACTTCCTGCAATTTTTGCAAATCTAACTTAGGAAGGTGGTGACACCACATGCAGGTTAGCGTTCGTGACAACAACGTCGATCAGGCCCTCCGGGCTCTGAAGAAAAAACTTCAACGTGAAGGCGTTTTTCGTGAAATGAAGCTCAAGCAACATTTCGAAAAGCCGTCCGTGAAGAAAGCGCGCGAGAAGGCCGAGGCCGTCCGCCGTGCCCGCAAGCTGGCTCGTAAAAAAGCTCAGCGCGAAGGCATGCTCTAATTAGAGCGAGTTCGACGTTTCGAACGATCCCTTACGGGATATATAAAAAATACAACCCCCGGCAGCGCATGCTCCGGGGGTTTGTTTTTGTCTTCGATCAGACCGCGCCTTAGCCCTTGCGGCGCGGCGTGGCATCGCCCCCGCGTGCGGGCGGTTTGCCACCTTTGCGATGCGGCTTTTTGCCTGCCGGTTTGGAGCGGTCAAATTTCGGCTTCTCGAATTTGGCCTTGGGCTTGCCGGCCCCAGCCGGAGCAGCACCCGCAGCACGCGGTTTACGCGCAGGCTTGGCAGGCGCATGAACCGCATCGTCGCGTTCTTTGCGCGGCTTTTTCTCATAGGGCTTCTTGTTGGACGCCTGGGCCGCGGGCTTTTTGTCAAAAGAGCGTGGCGAGCGCTCCTGCCCCTCGAAATACTCCTGCGACGAGGTATTCCCACGAGGTTTGTCGAAGCGTTTCTTCGGAGCGCCTTTACCGGGACGCCCCGCAGGGCTTTGACGCGGCGCAAAGGCCGGTGCGCCGGGCAGAGCCGTCACGGTGATCTCATCTTCGAGCGACGCATTGGGGCCGAGATGATCCATGAAGCCCGAGAGAGCGGATTCTTTCAGCTCCACAAAGGTCTCATCGTCCTCCATGCGGATTTTGCCGATCTGGGCTTTCTCCAGATTGCCTGCGCGGCACAGAAGCGGCAAAAGCCACCGCGGCTCAGCGCGCTGGTTGCGCCCGACCGACAGCGACACCCAAGCCGACGGACCGAATTCCGCACGCGGGTCTTGCGGGCGTTTTGCTGTATGGACATTCAACTCCTCAGGCGCGGAAAGCCCCGCGCGATAGAGGCGCAGACAGGCGACCGCGATCTGTTCAGGCGTGAAACGATCATGAAGTTTTTCGGCAAATTGCAACTCACCTTCCGTCAGCTCCGCCGCCCAAGCCGGATCGTCCATCAAGCGGCTTTCATCGAGCGCGAGGATTTCCTCGGCAGTCGGCGCATATTTCCATTCCGCGTCGATCTTTGCCCATTTCAACAGACGTGCGGCTTTTTTCGCCACATTGTCCGGCGCGATCAGGACCGAGGTCCCTTTGCGACCGGCGCGCCCCGTCCGACCGGAGCGGTGCAAAAGACCCTCAGTGTTGGTCGGAAGATCGGCGTGAATCACCAGTTCCAGATTGGGCAAGTCGATCCCGCGTGCGGCCACGTCGGTGGCGACACAGACGCGAGCCCGCCCATCGCGCAGCGCCTGCAACGCGTGGCTACGCTCGTCTTGCGACAGCTCGCCCGAAAGGCTCACAACGGCGAAGCCCCGGTTCGAGAACCGCGCTGTCAAACGCGCCACGGCGGCGCGGGTGTTGGCGAAGACGATCGAGGTCTGGCTGTCGTGATAGCGCAGGAGGTTGATGATCGCGTGCTCGGAATCGCGCGGCGCACATTGGATCACCTGATAGGAAATGTCGCTGTGCTGTTCGCGCTCGCTGATCGTGGTGACGCGCACGGCATCGCGTTGATACGTCTTGGCAATCTCGGCGATGGACTTCGATACGGTTGCAGAGAACAACAGCGTGCGACGGTCCTCGGGCGCTTCGCCGAGCATGAATTCGAGGTCTTCACGGAAGCCCAGATCGAGCATCTCGTCGGCTTCGTCGAGCACGATGGCGCGAATATCCGAGAGGTCCAGCGCACCACGCGTGATGTGGTCGCGCAAACGACCCGGCGTGCCGACGACGATATGCGCGCCACGCTCGAGGCTGCGGCGTTCGGTGCGGGCGTCCATGCCGCCGATACAGGTCGAAATGCGCACGCCGGTCTTGCCGTAAAGCCATTCAAGCTCGCGGGCCACCTGCATCGCCAACTCGCGTGTCGGAGCGATGGCCAGAGCCAGCGGGCTTCCGGCATGATCGAACCGCTCCGCATCGCCCAAAAGCGTCGACGCGATGGCAAGGCCGAAGCCCACGGTTTTGCCCGAACCCGTCTGGGCCGACACCAAAAGATCCGCCTCCGCAAGCTCGGGGGCGGTGACGGCAGTTTGCACGTCGGTAAGTGTGTCAAAACCGCGCTCGGCGAGCGCGTCGGAAAGGGGCGTCAGCATCAGGGGAAAATCCGTATGGGCGCCCAAACACAGGCGCAAGATAGCGTCGTTTAGCGGGTTTGGGCGTGGGAGTCCACAGAAAGCCGCATCAGGGATGGATCCGGCAGGCAGGCGGACTGAATTTTTTTACCACGGAAAAGACCAAAGAGAAGATTTCCCGAGCGTTAAGGTTCATCAGATTAAGGTGAATGCGCCAGAGAGCGGTCAGCCGTATTCGGGCCAAAGCACAGATCAGGCCTCAGCCGCTTCGATCTCAGCCCATTCCTCATCCGTGAACACGCGGGACCTCGACAGGAAACACCTGCCCCGCCCGGTATCCAGCGAAAACCCGGCGCCGTGGCCGGGGCCTGCATCCAGGATCATCTGGCTGTGCCGCCAAATCTCGAACAGGCTTTCGGAAATCCAAACCGCCGCGCCCGCGACCTCGCCCAGTTTGATGTCACGCGCACCGATCAAATAGTCGCCATCCTTGAAGCACATCGGCGAGGAGCCATCGCAACATCCGCCCGACTGCACGAACATCACGGGACCATGCTCCGCGACAATCTCATCGAGAAGGCTGCGGGCGGCGTCTGTGAGGATCACGCGATCAAGGGGCATTGTTCCGACTTTCGAAAGCGGGGCATATGCGCACCCAAGGGGGGAGGAGGTATGCGCATATGCCCCGGGATAAGCCAGGAACCCGGGCTTAGCGGGAGCTGGGTTTAGAAGAAGCCCAGCTTGTTCGGGTTGTAGGAGACGAGCATGTTTTTCGTCTGCTGGTAGTGATCGAGCATCATCTTGTGGTTCTCACGGCCCACACCCGACTGTTTGTAGCCACCGAAGGCCGCGTGAGCCGGGTAAGCATGGTAGTTGTTCACCCAAACACGACCGGCCTGAATGTGACGCCCGAAGCGGTAGCAAGTGTTCATATCGCGCGACCACACACCGGCGCCAAGGCCGTACATGGTGTCGTTGGCGATCTGAAGCGCCTCTTCTTCATCCTTGAAGGTGGTCACGGAGACAACCGGGCCAAAGATTTCCTCTTGGAACACACGCATCTTGTTGTGGCCTTTGAGGATCGTCGGCTGGATGTAATAGCCACCGGCAAGATCGCCGTTGAACTTGGCCGCATCGCCGCCCACGAGAACTTCGGCGCCTTCTTCGCGACCGATGGTCAGGTAGGACAGGATTTTTTCCTGCTGCTCGGAGCTCGCTTGCGCGCCGACCATGGTGTTGATGTCGCGCGGATCGCCTTGTTTGATGGCTTTCACACGGGCGATGCAGCGTTCGATGAACTCTTCGTAGATGTCTTCCTGAATGAGCGCGCGGCTCGGGCAGGTGCAGACCTCACCTTGGTTGAAGGCGAAGAGCACGAACCCTTCGACAGCTTTGTCGAGGAAGGCATCGTCTTCGCGCATCACGTCGGAGAAGAAGATGTTCGGGGATTTGCCGCCGAGCTCAAGCGTCACGGGGATCAGGTTCTCGGTGGCGTATTGCATGATCATGCGGCCGGTTGCCGTCGAGCCGGTGAAGGCGATTTTCGCGATGCGCGGCGAACGGGCCAGCGGGGCACCCACTTCGGCGCCATAGCCGTTGACGATGTTGAGCGTGCCAGCCGGCAACAGATCGGCGATGAGTTCCATCATCACCATGATCGCAGCCGGGGTCTGTTCCGCCGGTTTCATCACGATACAGTTGCCCGCAGCCAGAGCCGGAGCAAGTTTCCACGCCGCCATCAGGATAGAGAAGTTCCACGGAATGATCTGGCCCACAACGCCCAGCGGCTCGTGATAGTGGTAAGCCACGGTGTCCGCGTCGATCTCGGACATCGAGCCTTCCTGACCGCGCAGCACGCCGGAGAAGTAGCGGAAATGGTCAACCGCCAACGGAATATCGGCGGCCATGGTTTCCCGAATCGGCTTGCCGTTGTCCCAGGTCTCAGCGGTGGCGATGATTTCGAGATTCTCTTCGATACGGTCGGCAATCTTCAACAAGATGTTGGAGCGTTCCGTCGCGCTGGTCAGGCCCCAAGCCGTTTTCGCAGCATGGGCGGCGTCCAGCGCCAATTCGATGTCAGCCGCGTCAGAACGGGCCACTTCACACACTTTCTCGCCGGTGATCGGCGTGGTGTTGTCGAAATAGCGGCCATTGACGGGCGGGGTGAACTTGCCGCCGATGAAGTTGTCATAGCGGGATTTGAAAGGCGACGCGTATTTTGCGCTGGCTTCGGTTTGTACGTTCATGGGGTCCTCCTCGAGTGTTGGCATGACGTCCTCCACGTCAGCCTATGATCCGAAGGTGACCGCTCACTTAACTCGGGTCACCCCCGACTTTAGTAGACGCAGCGCAGCAATGTCTCACCTCTGAGACAGGTGCGTGTCAATTTTCGCCGTTCTCGCCGATCCCGAGCCGTTTCATCCGGCGATAGAGGGTTGCGCGTCCGATCCCAAGTTCGCGCGCCGCAGCCGACATATTGCCGCCCGCCCGCGCAATGGCCCGTTTGAGCGCGGCGCGTTCGGCGCGCTCGAGGGCGGAGACGGAGCTATCGCGCCCCAAAATATCAGAGGCCGGACGCGGGTCGATCACCGTACCAAGCCCCAAGCCATAGGCCCGGCGCGCCGCCCGCGTGGCCCCGATCACGAGATCGTCCTGATCCACGGCGAGCAAGACCGCGCCCTCGGGGCGATCCTCTGGCCCTGCGATGATCCGGGCTTTTGGAAAGGCCGCGCGGAAAGCCTCCGTTTCGATCTGTTTCGCGGTTTGCGCCACAACGCCCGCGATCAACCTTGCATAGGCCTCCGTCTGATCGGCGCGACAGGAGGACACATCCAACGCCGCGATCAATTCGCCATCGGGCCCGAAGATCGGCGAATCCATACAGGACATCGCCGTGTTGCGGCTCATGAAATGCTCATCGCGGTGAATAATCAGATTGCGGCCTTCGGCGATACAGGTGCCGATGCCATTGGTGCCCTCGGATTGTTCCGACCAATCGAAACCCGCCCAAAGGCCCCAGGCCTGAAACGTGTCGCTGTCGGCATCTTTCGAGCGCTGATCCAAAATGACGCCATCGCGATCCGTCATCAACACGGAACAGCCGGTGTTGCCCACCATCTGGAACAGGTGATCGAGCTTAGGCGTGGCCAAATCCATGAAGCCTTCCAGCCGCGCGCGACGTTCCTGGATTTCGAGATCGGAGAACCGTCTTGGCTGCGGCGTGCGGGTCGGATCAAGCCCGTGCTTCTTCATCGAACGTCGCCAACTCGCGGTCAGACGCGTCCCGACCGTGTCTGATTCGACGGCAGAAATGATGTGATCAGCGTGACTTGTGCGCATTTTTCGCCGCCTCCTCCCAAACGCGGCTTGTGTTAGCCTTACCATAGGGAAGAGCGCTTCGCCAAATCCCGGTTGCGTGAGCCTGTTGAACCGGCATCAAACCGGGAGAGCCGTGGTCTTGAACACCGTGCGCATGGCGAAAGACGACTGCATCGTTTGAACCCCCGGCAGCCGCACGAGTTGGCGGTGCACTTCGGCGAAATGGTCGGTGTCGGCGGACACCACCTTGAGGATGTAATCCGCCTTGCCCGCCATGAGATGACATTCCAACACGTCCGGCATATTGCGCACGGCCTTCTCGAAAGCGGCCAGAATATCGTCCGCCTGACTGGTCAGGGTCACTTCGACAAACACCGTTGCCCGGCGATCGAGATGGCGTGGGTCCAGAAGGGCGACGTAATCGCGGATGATGCCCTCCGCCTCCAGACGCTGCACCCGGCGATGACAGGCCGAGCTCGACACATTGGCCTCTTGCGCCAGATCGGCGTTCGAAATCCGGCCACGCCGCTGCAAAATGCGCAAAATGCGGCGATCTGTGTCGTCGAGCTTCGTCATGTTGCGCATTTCTCCCGATTACGCGGTCATTTTGACCATAATCTTTCACGTTTATTTTTTTACGACAAGCGGCGGCGGAAACCGAACGTGCCTGCGTATTATAGATGTGTCCCCGTTGTTGGTGACCGGAAGGCGCCAGCAAAAAGGCCCGTTGGATCTGTCCAACGGGCCTTATCAGTCACCTAAGTGATTCACTTTTTGAGCGAGTCGCGGATTTCGATCAGGATATCAAGCTCGGACGGACCGGCCGGCACCTCGGGCACAACCTCTTCCGGTTTCTCGGCCAGGGACTTCACCTTGTTGACATAGCGCACCAGCATGAAGACCACGAAGGCGATGATCAGAAAGTTGATCACGGCCATGAAGAACGAGCCATAGGCGAAAATCGACGCCCCCGCCTCGCGCGCCGCCTCCAAAGAGGTGCCCGCCGCCACATCGCCGGAAATCACAGCATAGCGGTTGGTGAAATCGAGACCGCCGGTGAAAATCCCGATGATCGGGTTGATCAGGTCGTCGACCATGGATTTGACAATCGCAGTGAACGCCGCGCCGACGATGATGCCGACAGCCATATCCATGACGTTGCCCTTGGCGATGAACGCCTTGAATTCTTTTAACATTTGGAATGCCCCACACAACTTAGAGAAGGATGCCGCACCTGCGAGATACGGCTGTGCACATTGCATAGCACAATGGCGCACATGTGCAGCGGTTTTTTTAAACCGCAAAAGCAATAGTTTGAAACCAGACAAATGCCGAACCCGCCTCGTAGGAGACCTGAATGACCCAATCCGTCACCCATCCGATCACTGCCCGCTGGCCCGCCGAAACCCCTGAAAAACTTCAACTTTATTCCTACCCCACGCCCAATGGGGTCAAAGTCTCCATCGCGCTTGAGGAAATGGGCCTAGACTACGAGGCGCATCTCGTGACGCTCGCCGACGCCGATGTCAAAAGCCCGGAGTTCCTCGCCCTCAACCCGAACAACAAAATCCCCGCGATCATCGACCCGAACGGGCCGGAGGGCGAACAGATCGAACTGTTCGAAAGCGGCGCGATCCTGATTTACCTGGCCGAGAAGACCGGCAAGTTCCTCTCGAAAGACCCGAAAACCCGCTACGAGACGATCCAGTGGCTGATGTTCCAAATGGGCGGCGTCGGCCCGATGTTCGGCCAACTCGGGTTCTTCTACAAATTCGCGGGCGCCGCGATGGAAGACCCGACCGCACGTGATCGTTATATCAACGAGAGCAAACGTCTTTTGAACGTCCTCGAACAGCGCCTCGAGGGCCGCGACTGGATCGTGGGCGAGTACTCCATCGCCGATATGGCCCTTGCGCCCTGGATCAACGGCCTTGAATTCTATGGTGCGAAAGAGGTGCTGGGCTATCACGACCTAAAAAACGTACCGGCCTATGTCGAGCGCTTCTATGCGCGTCCTGCGGTGGCCAAGGCCATCAACATTCCGCCGCGCCCGGAGTAAGCCCTGAGAAACAAGAGAGGCACATCCGACGCCGTAGCTCGCGCCATCGGCTTCGGAGGCCTCTCCACCGCCATCGCAGAAAATTTGCGATTCAGCTTTTTTACAAAGTCTTTTAGGGTGAGCGAAAATCTCCTCAGAGAGCAGCCATGACACAGACACCCTCGGCCCGCCTTTCCCACCCTGCGGACACGCACCGCATCACGCGTCTGTTTTTCGTGGTCATCACCGCCTATTTCCTCGCGCAATTGGCCTTGCGGCTGATCCTTGGCGGCGCGCTTGAAACCGACGAGGCGGAGATGCTGTTGATGACGCCCGGCTTGCGCTGGGGCTACGGGCCGCAATTGCCGCTCTACAATTGGCTGCAAACCGTTTTGTTTGCGCTTTTTGGCGAAACGCTTTTCGCCTTGTCCCTGCTTAAGAACCTGTTGCTCTGGGCCACCTACGCCTGTCTCTTCCTCGGCTTGCGCGCCTTTGTTCCGGCGCGCGTGGCGGCACTGACGGCAGTCTCTTTGTTCCTCATCCCGGATATTGCCTGGGAGGCACAGCGCGCGACCACGCATTCCAACATGTTGCTGGCGACCATCTCCGCAAGTTTCGCCGCCTATCTTTGGGCTCTGAAGACCGGCCAATGGCGGCATTGGGTGCTGTTCGGTGTGGCGCTTGGGCTGGGCGGGATCGCCAAGTATAATTTCTGGGCCATTCCGGCCGGATTGCTTTTGGCCACCCTGAGCCTCGCCCAGACCCGCCGCATGCTCACACGCCGGGCGCTGATTGCCCCTCTTATTGCTCTGGTGATTGTGGCTGGACCTTATCTTTGGATGGCCAACAACCCAGATCTCTCCCTGTCCTCTGTCGGCAAAATGGACATGTCCGGTGACGCGAAACAGATCATCCCGGAAGGGGCCTCCCTCTACATTCAGGGTGTGCTGATCCTCACCCTTCTGCCCGCGCTTGTGGCCGGGGTGTTGTGGACCTTTTCGCGCAAGACCAAAGCTGTCCTGGGATCGGCCGAGGGATCGCATATCGTGACCACGCTGTTTTTGCGCACATTTGTCATTCTGGGCATCGCGGGGCTTATTCTCGTTTGGCTGGCCGATGTCGGACATATCACGCCACGGTGGCTCTTGCCGATTGTGCTCCCTCTCGTAATCGGCGTGTTCCTCCGACTCACGCCTCGCATGGGGCGGCGCAGCGCCATTGGCTATAGCGCGACACTCGCCGTTCTGGCAGTTCTCGTGATCACAGGGCTGTCGCTCGATCGCTACAAAGAGGGTGCCCGGCGCGACCTCGACTTTGCCCCGCTTGCGACGCAGATCGAAGAGATGCACCTCCCCCAGAACACGCTGATCGTCGCGGATTTCTACGTTGGCGGCAATCTTGCCCGGATCAGACCGAATTGGATCATCCGCTCCGACCTTCCGGCCTCCGCGCGCTCGGAAACCACGGAGCATATTCTGCTCATAAGCCGCTCCTCAAAGACCGACGCCTCCCTACAAGAGCTGGCCGTCCGGGTGGATTGGCCTCATGCAGGACAGGCCAGCTATGCCAGTGGTCAGCAAATCGACCTGCCTTTCCATCATAGCGAGCGCAGCCAACCGTTGCGCCTGCTCCTTGGGACAGTGGACCAATGACGATGACACGCGCGCAGACCTCGCACGACCGGCGAGACGCCAACGTCTTTTACCTCATCCTCTTCGCTTATTTTGCCGTTCACACCGTTTTGCGCACGCTCCTTGGCGGCACGTTCGAGTACGACGAAGCGGAAATGTTCGTCCTCGCGCAGGACTATCGTCTCGGGTATGGCCCGCAGACGCCGCTTTACAACTGGTTTCAGGCCCTCGCCTTCGACCTCTTCGGCCCCACGACTTTTGCCATCGCGCTGCCCAAAAACATCCTGCTCTTCGCCACCTATGCCCTGACCTTCGACGGGCTCCGCCGCCTCGTTTCGGTCCGGTTGGCCATCGTGATCACACTGTCCCTGCTGTTGCTGCCGAATGTTTCCTGGGAGGGGCAACGCGCCGGGTCTCACAGCATTGCCATGCTCGCCCTGATCGGTGCCACGCTGAACGTTTTCGCCCGTCGTCTGGCCGCCGCCGAGAAAGGCGAACACGCTCTGGCGCATGCGGCCCTGCTGGGACTGGCGCTCGGGCTTGGCGGCATTACGAAGTATAACTACTGGCTCTTCCCCCTGCCTCTGCTGCTGACCGCTGGCGTCTTTCCCGAGGTGCGCCGGGTGTTCTGGCGCAAAGATCTCCTTCTGACACTGGTCATCGCCTGTGCCATTCTGGCCTTGCCCATGGGGTGGATTTTGACCCATCCAGATATGGCGACCTCGACCAGTGAAACGCTTTACAGACCCTCCGACCTGACTGCCCTGCCGCGCTCGCTCATTGGTGTCACAACCATGCTGCTGGAAACCTTGGCCGGGCTCATCCTGCTCCTTCTAACACTGATCTGTCTGCGCCTTCCCTATGGGCGGCGCATCTTTGCGATCGGTCCCGCGCCCTTGCTCGCGCGCTGGATGCTGCTGTCGGGCCTCGCGGGTCTGGCCATCGTCGCGGTTCCGGTGATCGGCTTTGGCGTCACAGACGTTCAGGCGCGCTGGCTCATCCCCTTGCTGATCTCTTTCGCCTTTGGCCTCATGCTTTGGGTCGCGCCCACGCTTAGCCCCCGTATCTTGCGCAATTTCCTGCGGTTTTGCGCCTGTCTTGCGCTTTTGATCATTGTCGCCATCGCCGACACACGGTTGCGCGGCGCGGGCAGCGACTCTCTCGACATCGAGGCTCTGGCGCAACGCATCGAACAGGACCTGCCCGAAGGCGCCATGCCGCCCGCAGTCGTCAGTTTCAATTTCTACTATCCCGGCAACTTGAAGTATCTGCGCCCCTCATGGACCGCTTTGCCGGCGCAACCCGGCGGCTCGATCCCTGAGAATCTGGAGCGCATTGTCGTGATCGGCATCGATGAGCCTGAAAAGATCGCGCGCAAACTTGCGATCCATGGTCTCACACCCGAGACCACCGAGCTTGGCCCGGTGACCATGGCCACCCTGCCCTATCGGTTCGAAGACCCCGATGTGACCCGCGATGTGCCCTATATCATCATCCCATTAAAAAACGGCGCCCGCTGAGGCGCCGTTTCTTTTCCGTCTAATGGCCTGAGCCTCAGCCGCGCAGCGTGCCGCCGGTGGCTTTTTCGACCTTGGCGATGATCTTCGCCGACAGCTCTTCGAGGTCTTTCTCCTTGAGCGTGCCACCCGTGGGCTGAATGCGCACGGTGATCGCCAGAGATTTCTTGTCCTCGCCCAAAGAGCCGCCGATGAACTCGTCAAAGACGCGCACCTCTTCGATCAGCGCCTTGTCGGCGCCCCCGGCTGCGTTCACCAGATCAAGCGCGTTGACGCCCTTGTCGACGACAAAGGCAAAGTCGCGTTCGACCGCTTGCAGATCATTGGTGAAAAACGCCGACCGCGCGATTTTCGCGGCTTTAGGCATCGGCGCCTCTTCGAGGTAGACGGTGAAAGCCACAGCGGTGCCTTTGACGCCCATCTCCTTGAGGACCTTCGGGTGCAGCTCGCCGAATTCGGCCAGAACCTTTTTCGGACCGAGGCAGATTTTCCCCGAACGGCCCGGATGGAACCACGGCGAAGTGTCACGCAGGATTTGCGCCTTGGCGGGCGCGCCGATGGCGGCCAAAACGGCCTCCGCATCGGCTTTCGCGTCATAAAGATCGTAGCTGCGGCGTTCGCCATGCACGTCTTTCGCCCCCGTCGCGCCGACCCGCAGACCGGAAATTTGCGCACGCTGCTCGCCCGGCTCGCCGCCAAAGAACGCAGGGCCACATTCGAAGAGGTTCAGATCGGCAAAGCCACGCGCCTGATTGCGCGTTGCCGCCGCCAGAAGACCGGGCAAAAGGTCCGGGCGCATGTGGCTCATCTCGGACGAGATCGGGTTTTCCAGACGCACCGCATCGGTGCCGCCGCCAAAGAGTTCCGCAGATTTCTGGTCGATAAAGCTGTAGGTCACGCATTCATTGAACCCGAGACCCGCTGCCTGATGGCGCGCAGAAGATTCACGCACCTGCATCGGCGTCAGGATTTGTTTCGCCACGCCGGAGGGGCGTTTCATCGGCTTCGGCTCCAGATGCGTGAGGCTTTCCACACGGGCGACCTCTTCCACGAGATCCGCCTCGCCCAAGACATCGGGACGCCAGCTCGGCACTTGCGCCATATCGCCGTCCATCACAAAGCCCAAGGACTCCAGAATAGCCACCTGACGTTCCGCCGGGATGTCCATACCGACGAGGCTCTGCACCCGGTCGGTGTCGAGGTGATAGGCGCGGGACACGTCCGGCACTTCGCCGGCGATCACAACCTCAGAGGCCTCGCCCCCGCACAGCTCCAAAATCATCGCCGTCGCATCGTCCAGCGCCTGCATGTTGTAAGCCGAGTCAATGCCGCGCTCGTTGCGATAGCGCGCATCCGAATTGATCTTGAGCGCACGGCCACCTTTCGCGATGTCGAGATGGTTCCAGAACGCCGCCTCGACAAACACATCCGTGGTTTCATCCGTGCAGCCGGTCTCTTCGCCGCCCATGATGCCGCCGATGCTCTCGACCTTACCACCCGAGAAAATGCACATCGCGCCTTCGGGCATTTTGTAGGTCTTCTCGTCGAGCGCCAAAAGCTCCTCGCCGCCTTTCGCGCGGTCGATCACCAGACCGCCCTCCACCGTCGCCGCGTCAAAAACGTGCAGCGGGCGGTTGCGGTCGTAGGTGAAGAAGTTGGTGACATCGACCAGAATGGAAATCGGGCGCAGGCCAATGGCGGTCAGACGATCCTGCAACCATTTCGGCGAGGGACCGTTTTTGACGCCTTTGATCAGACGCCCGCCAAACACATGACACCCGTCTTTCGCGGGTTCGGTGATCTCCACCGAGATTGGGTTCGGGAATTTCGCCTCGACTGTCTCGACCTTGAGCGATTTCAACGTGCCAAGACCCCGCGCCGCGAGATCGCGCGCGATGCCATGGACGCCCAACGCATCGGGGCGGTTCGGCGTGATCGCGATCTCGATCACCGGATCGACTTTCGACGGCTGATGTTTCGCCAGCCAGTCGGCGAACTCCATGCCGATCTCGCCGTCTTCCAGCTCGATGATGCCGTTGTGCTCGTCCGACAGCTCCAGCTCACGCTCAGACGCCATCATGCCATGGCTCTCGACGCCGCGGATTTTGCCGACGGAAATGGTGATGTCGAGGCCGGGAATATACATGCCGGGTTTCGCCAAAACGGCGGTGATCCCCGCGCGAGCATTCGGCGCGCCACAGACGATCTGGGTCATGCCCTTGTCCGTCTCGACCTGACAGACCCGCAACTTGTCGGCGTCGGGGTGTTTTTCAGCCTCTTTGACCTTCACGAGTTTAAAGCCCTTAAGCTTGTCGCGCGGGTTCTCGACGCCTTCGACCTCAAGCCCGAGATCGGTCAGCGCGTAAAGGATGTCATCGAGGCTCGCCTCGGTTTCCAGATGCTCTTTGAGCCAGGAGAGTGTGAATTTCATGGGGTCTCCCTAGGTTTCTTCGCGCTCGGCAAGATCAGCGATGCGACCCATTTTGAGCAGTTTAATTTCGCGCATCAGGCGCAATGTCGGTTTGGCGGCAAAAAGAAGCGAGCCGATCAGAAACAGCCACGTCCCCGCCTCTTGCAGGTCTTGGTAAAAAAACAGGATCGACCCGATGACAAAACAGATCGCCGCGCCGAAATCCACCAGCGTATGCGCCAACTCATAGGCGGCATAGACGCGATGGGTCTCGTCGCTTTTGGTGCGGTTTCTGTTGTCGAAAAGGGTCATATCCGTCTCTTATCGCTCAGCGCAGGCCTAAATCTTCGACCAATTCAAAGGTTTCAAACACCAACATCGTGTCGCGGTCCAACACGCCTTTGGTGCCAAATGCCTTTGCGGTGCGTTTGCGCCACGCTTCGATGTCTTTGTCTTCCCCCTCAGCCATGGCCATTTGCGGGGTCACGTGGCGGAATTTGACCTTATCGACGCTCACGGTGCGCACCACCATGGCAGGCGCGCCGTCCCAGTCGGCGATGATGTCACAACGGCCCACTTGCGGCAGCGCGTCTTGGTCATTCTCGAACTCGGACCACGGCAGGCAGGTGGCGGTTTTCTGTTTGGCGGCGACCAGTTTGTTGAGATGCTCCACCCGACCTTTGGTTGCGCCCAACTGAAACGTCCCCGCCCCCGGATAGGTGACTTGGAGGTCTTCCATGTTGTCGTCTGCGTTGGTCATTTTGGAGTCTGTCGCCTTAGAAAGTTAGATCGGTCAGCGCGTAAAGGATGTCATCGAGGCTCGCCTCGGTTTCCAGATGCTCTTTGAGCCAGGAGAGTGTGAATTTCATAGTTCCATCCCCGTGTGTTGGGAGATTTTCTTTTTCAAAAAGCCAACGGCAAGGGCTTTAACGATTTCAATCGAGGCACTTCCACCTGTTTCTGCAACAGCGTTCTTTGTCTTGGACCAAATGCCCTCATCACGAATGGCATCAAGGTAATCGTGACCCTCGAAAGTTACAGATCCCCAACTTGGCATCCCACTCCCCATTGAAATTGGACCAACCTGAATAAATCCCGCTTGCTGCAAAAGTTGAATTTGATAACTGTCCTCAGCATTAAAAAATGCATTTCCTGCAAGTATTGCTCTGCCATGAACGTCATTATCATCTTCAATGAAGCATAGAATCTCCCTCATACGGTCAAGATTTCGCTTAGCCATTACCCGTGAATCCCCCCCGCCAGCGTCGGCGTGCCAAGCGCGCTAAACCCATAGTGACGCAGCCAGCGCAGGTCAGAGTCAAAGAACGCCCGCAGATCCGGGATGCCGTATTTCAGCATCGCCAGACGGTCGATCCCCATGCCAAAGGCAAAGCCTTGCCATTCTTTCGGGTCAATGCCGCCGGCGGTCAGGACTTTGGGGTGCATCATGCCGGAGCCCAGGACTTCGAGCCAATCGTCGCCCTCGCCCACGGTCACGGTGCCGTTTTCCCATTTGCACTGCACATCCACCTCGGCGGAGGGTTCCGTGAAGGGGAAATGCGAGGCGCGGAAGCGGGTTTTGACCTTGGTGCCGAAAAACGCGGTGTAGAACTCTTCGAGCACCCATTTCAGGTTCGCCATGGAGATGTCCTTGTCGATGGCCATGCCTTCGACTTGGTGGAACATCGGCGTGTGGGTCTGGTCGTAGTCGGAGCGGTAGACACGGCCCGGCGCGATGATGCGGATCGGTGCGCCTTGGTCGATCATAGTCCGAATTTGCACCGGCGAAGTGTGGGTGCGCAACACGTTCGGCGCGCGCTCGTCCCCCTCGGCGCGGTGCATGTAGAAGGTATCATGCTCTTGGCGCGCCGGGTGGTTCGGCGCGATGTTGAGCGCGTCGAAATTGTGCCAGTCGTCTTCGATCTGCGGGCCTTCGGCCACCGCGAATCCAAGGTCCGCGAAGATCGCGTAAATCTCTTCCGAGACACGCGAGATCGGATGGATCGACCCTTGCGGACGCTGACGCCCCGGCAGGGTCACATCGAGCCATTCCTCGGCCAGACGCGCATCCAAGGCGGCATCTTCCAGCGCGACCTTTTTGGCGGCCAGCGCAGAGTTGATCTCGTCTTTCAACGCGTTGAGCTTCGGCCCCATGACCTGACGCTCTTCCGGGCTCATCTTGCCCAGTTCGCGCATCTTAAGCGCCACTTCACCCTTTTTGCCGACGGCCTGAAGACGGATGTCCTCAAGAGTGGCCTCATCTCCCGCCTGCAAGATGGCGGTGAGGTATTTGTTCTTCAGATCAATCATCTGAACCCCTCGTATTCATTGGTCCCCGCCTCGATACCACGAGAGACCCAAAAGACAAGAAGCCGCGAGACCCCATGAGGTCCGCGGCTTCTAAAAACTGTAATTCCCTGTGAGGGGAGCTTACGCGAGCGCGGCCTTCGCCTTATCGACGATGGCACCAAACGCATCCGGCTCGTGGATGGCGAGATCGGCGAGGACTTTACGGTCCACTTCGATGCCAGCCAGCGCGAGGCCGTTGATGAATTTGGAGTAGGTCAGCGCTTCGTCATGCGAACGCACGGCAGCGTTGATCCGCTGGATCCACAGGGCGCGGAAGTTACGCTTGCGGGCCTTACGGTCGCGGGTCGCGTATTGGTTCGCCTTGTCGACGGCCTGAGTTGCGGTGCGGAAGTTCCGGGACCGGGCGCCGTAGTAACCTTTGGCGGCCTTCAGAACTTTTTTGTGACGGGCGTGGGTAACGGTACCACCTTTGGTGCGGGACATGTGTCTCTCTCCCTAATTAGCGGTTGTAGGGCATGTAGGACTTCACGATCTTCGCATCGGGTGCGGAGAGCGTGGTCGTGCCACGTGCGTCACGGATAAATTTCGTAGTGCGTTTGATCATGCCATGGCGTTTGCCGGCCTGACCTGCTTTGACCTTGCCAGTGGCGGTCATTTTGAAGCGCTTTTTGGCGCTCGACTTCGTCTTCATCTTAGGCATTTCCATCTCCTTTGGTTCGATGGTTATCAGCGCGACTCGGCATGCCATATCGCCGGACGCGCCCCATGAGCGGCTGCCATTACAGCCGATAGGACCATTTAGCAAGCCTTGTGATGCTCACGCATGGAAAAAAGACCGGATTCGCGAGATCACGCGCAGAACGGCCTCCGGGATATCCTCGAAACGGTAGCCTTCCGGGTGCAACACGAGGGCCGAGACGAACATCACGCCCCCGGCCACGATCATACCGGTCGCGACCCGCGGGGAACGCACCTCGGAGTAGGCTTTGATAGCATTGGGCACGGCGAGCAAAATGAGCACCGCACCCAACACAAGAAGGAAATCCGTACCCACGTGACTGTGCCGTTATTCCGGATCGGTGTTGAAGATCAGCCGCTCTTCACAAGGCGCGACCCGCAAAATGTTGGTCGACCCCGGCTGGTTGAACGGAATGCCCGCAATCACCACGATCTTGTCTTCTTCGGTCGCAAAACCCGAGGTGCGCGCGGCGCGAGCCGCATTGACCACGGCCATTTTGAACCGCTCCACCTCACCGGTCATCACGCAATGCATACCCCAATAGAGGCAGAGCTTGCGCGCGGTGTTGCGGCGCGACGTCATGGCGATGATCGGCACATGCGGACGTTCGCGGGCCGTGAGCGCGGCGGTGGTGCCGCTCTCGGAATAGCAAACCACCGCTTTGACATCGGTGGTTTCCGCAATCTCGCGGGCGGCCGAGACGATGGCGTCGGCGGTGGTGTTGCGCTTGATCCCGGCGCGCGACGCGTCGAGCACATCACGGTAGACCGGATCGCTTTCAACCGACACGGCCACGTTGTTCATCGTGGTCACGGCTTCGATCGGATAATTGCCCGCAGCGGATTCCGCCGACAGCATGATCGCATCGGCGCCCTCGTAAATGGCGGTCGCCACGTCGGAGACCTCGGCGCGGGTCGGCATGGGGCTTTCGATCATGCTTTCCAGCATCTGAGTCGCGACGATCACCGGCTTTGCCACCGCACGGCAGCGCCGCGTCAGGCGTTTCTGGATCGGCGGCACGGCCTGCACCGGCAATTCGACGCCAAGATCGCCACGGGCCACCATGATCCCATCGGACACCGCGAGGATGTCTTCGAAGGCATCGACAGCCGCAGGTTTTTCGATCTTCGCCAAAACGGAAGCGCGACCTTTCACCAGGTCCTTGGCTTCCAGCATATCTTCGGGACGTTGCACAAAGGACAGCGCCACCCAATCCACACCCAACTCGCAGACGAATTCGAGGTCTTTGCGATCTTTCGGCGACAGAGCGGCCAGCGGCAGCACCACGTCGGGTACGTTCACGCCTTTGCGGTCGGAAATCGTGCCGCCGACGGTGACAACACAATCCGCGTAATCCGACCCGCAGTCTTCGACCTTGAGGCGGATTTTGCCGTCATTGACCAACAGCGAGGACCCCGGCTGCAAGGCCGCGAAAATTTCGGGATGCGGCAGTTGCACGCGCACCCCGTTGCCCGGCGCATCGTCAAGATCGAGGCGGAACTTGTCGCCCTCTTCGAGATCATGCGCGCCAGAGCCGAATTTGCCGACCCGAAGTTTCGGCCCCTGCAAATCCGCCAGAATGGCGATCGGGCGACCGAGATCGGTTTCGATCTTGCGGATGATGGCGTGACGGGCACGAATTTCCTCGTGATCGCCATGGCTCATGTTCAAACGGAACACATCGGCGCCGGCCTCTGACAGCGCGCGGATGGTGTCGTAATCATTGGATGCGGGGCCCAGCGTGGCCACGATTTTTACATTCCGAAGACGTCTCATATCTGCCGATAGTCCTTTTCTTTCCATCGCATCATTTTCGCGGGCCACGCTCTCTATGCAGTAAATGTTAGCGCATGACAACTGGCACACCGCCAAGAAACCGCTTAATGGAGATATGAAAGCGAAAGGTGACGCAAAAATGACCTTAATCCCTTCTTATCATGCTCTTGGTGAAAATCGAAGCGGACGTTGGCTTGTCACCTGCGATCATGCCACAAATCGCGTCCCCCCGGAGATCGGTCCCGATCTTGGCATTGGCGCGGACGACATGGCACGTCATATCGCCTATGACATCGGCGCGCTGGGGGTGAGCCGCGAATTGGCCCGCCTATTGGACAGCCCGATGATCCACACGGATTTCTCCCGTCTCGTGATCGACCCGAACCGGGGCGAAGATGATCCGACCTTGGTGATGAAACTCTATGACGGGACCATCATTCCCGCCAACCGCCACGCCGATGCGGCAGAGGTCGAGCGGCGTCTCGCGCTGTTTCATCGCCCCTATCACGACGCCTATGAGGCGATCTGTGCCGCGCGCGACGATGTGGTGATCTGCGCCATCCATAGCTTCACGCCGCAACTCAAAAACCGCCCGCGCCGGCCCTGGCAGATCGGCATTCTCTCGGCTTACGACAAACGCTTTACCGCCCCCTTCATCGCAGCGCTCGAGACCTCTGAGGCCTTGCAAGCGGAGGCCGAAAAGATCGGCGAACGTTTGGTCATCGGCGACAACGAACCCTATGACGGCCACCTGCCAGGGGATGCCATCGACCGCCATGCGCTACATCACGGGCGGCTGAACCTGTTGATCGAACTGCGCTCCGATCTCATTGAAACAGCCGAAGGCCAGGCCCATTGGGCCGCGCTTTTGGCGCCTATCCTCACCGACACCCTGACCAAAACCGGAGTATAACCATGCCCCATGTCGTCATCGACTTTTCCGAAGGCCTCGAGCGAAGCCACGATATCCAAGCGCTCTGTGAAGCCGTCTTCGACGCGCTTATTCTCGATGTGGAAATCAACGCCCCCGCACTCAAAACCCGCGCTCGTCCCCAGCCCTATTTCAAAATCGGCACGGAGCCCGATACCTTCGCCCATGCCACGCTCTATCTTTTGACGGGCCGCGATGACGAGACAAAGGCCCGGCTGTCGGATATTGTCCTGAAGGCGATGGACGGGATCATGCCGACGGTCGGCAGCCTCTCCGTCGATGTGCGCGACATGAACACAGCCGCCTATGCCAAACGCGTGAGAGGATAAGACATGCCCGAGATTGATGAGAAAACCATGGTGGAGATCGAAGCAGCCGCCTTTCGCACGCTGCGCGATCACCTGATGAACAAACGACCCGATGTGCAGAACATCGACATGATGAACCTTGCTGGTTTCTGTCGCAATTGCCTGTCGCGCTGGGTGCAAGAGGCCGCAGGCGAGCGCGGCATCGAGATGTCGAAAGAAGAGGCGCGTGAACTGTTTTACGGCATGCCCTATGACGATTGGAAAGCACAAAGCCAGACCGAGGCCTCGCCCGAGCAACAGGCCGCCTTCGAAAAGGCTTTCGCCGAGAATGTCGGGAAAGAATTGAAAGAATGAAGCCCGCAGAGCAACTTGCGCAATTCACCCGCGAGGCACTGATCGCAGGACAAAGCCGCGATGACATCGGCACCGCTTTGCGCGAGGCGGGATGGGCCGACAGCGAAGTGCGCGAGGCTCTGAGCGCCTGGTCCGACACGGCTCACATCCCGCCGGTGCCGCGTCCGCGCCCCTATGTCTCTGCACGGGAGGCATTTTTCTACGCACTGATGTTCGTCGCGCTGAGCATGACCGCCTGGCACATCGTCGACCTCGGGTTCGACCTGATCAAACGCTGGCTCTCCGACACGCCGCGCCCCTCTTTGACCAACCGCTCCATGCGCTGGTCCATCGCGGCACTGATCGTATTCTTCCCGCTGTTCATGCTGATGCAACGCTCGGAGGCCCGCAAGCTTGCCCGCGACCCAAGCCACAAGCGCTCTGTCGTGCGCAAATGGTTTGGCTACAGCGCCCTGTTCTTTTCCTCCATCGCGCTGCTGGGCGATCTTTTGGGGGCCATTTATGCGCTCTTGAATGGCGAGTTGACGCTTGAATTCATCGCGCAGCTTGTGTTGGTCGCGGCCGTCGCGGGCACTGTGTTCAGCTATTTCCAAGGCGCCATGAAGGATGCCGAAGATGGACACTAAGCCTTGGCCGCAAGTGGCGCTCACTCTCCTTGTCGCGGGCGTTCTGATCGCGGGGCTGCTTACAGTCGGCGGTCCTGAGGCCGGGCGGATCGAGAAACGGGACGATCAACGCTATTGGGATTTGATCGCTCTGCAAAGCCAGGCCCAATGCCTCGCGCGCGCAGCCGGTGAACCGCCTGCCACTTTGGACAACACGGAGACCTGTTCCCTGAATATGTCCGAGGTGGCTTTGTTGCCCGAAGAAGGCTACCGCTATCTGCCGCAAGACGACGGCAGTTTTAAAGTCTGCGCCGAGTTCGAAGACATCGACACCCTGCGCACCCGACAATGGCGTCAGGACATCTCCGAAAACGGATGCCTCAGCGGCAAAACCGACTAAAAGAAAAGGCCCGCACAGTGCGGGCCTTTTTGCATCAGATCACTGTGAGATCGGATCACAACGCCGTTTTCGGCATCTCGTCGATGTAAATCTCACGCAGGCGCGTGGACACCGGACCCGGTTTGCCGGTGCCGACCGTCACACCGTCGATCTCCACGACCGGCTGGGTAAAGCCCGTGGCAGAGGTCGCGAAAGCTTCATCCGCATTCTGGGCCTCTTCGATGGTGAAGGGGCGTTCCTCGATCTTCATCTGCGCCTCTTTGGCGAACTTGAGGATCGCGGTTCGGGTGATGCCATGCAGGATGTCGTTGGACAGCTCGCGGGTGATGATCACACCGTCTTTGACGATATAGGCGTTGTTGGCATAGCCCTCGGTCACATAACCATCCTCGACGAACCACGCGTCGGTCGCGCCGGCTTTCTTGGCCTGCATCTTGGCGTAGGACGGCCACAAAAGCTGCGTGGTCTTGATGTCGCGACGGCCCCAGCGCAGATCCTCGACGGAGATCACCTTGATGCCCTCATCGAGCGCTTTGTTCGAGGTGATTTTCTTGGCAAAGGTAAAGAGCACGATGCCACCCTTCACCTCTTCGGGGTCCGGCCAGACGAAATCACGGTCGGCGCCCGCACCACGGGTCACCTGAAGGTAAATCCCGCCCTCTTCGAGGTTGTTCTTCTCGATCAGCTGGTGGTGGATCTCCAACAGCTCGTCCATCGTCACCGGCGACACCATATCAAGCTCCGCCAAAGAGCGCTGAAGACGGGCGACGTGGCCCTGAAAGTCGATGAGCTTGCCATTCAGGACAGAGGTCACCTCATAAACCGCGTCCGCCATTAGGAACCCGCGGTCGAAAATGGAAATTTTTGCCTCGGTTTCCGGCAGGTAGTCGCCGTTCACGTAAACGGTGCGTGTCATGGTGGTCTCCTTGAGATACAGGTCTTAAGCTATCAGCCCCAAAGCGCGCGCAGAGGCGGGTGAACGCCCTCCGCGTCATAGTGCAAAGGTTCCGGTCGGTCTTCGGCCAAAAGCAATGGCCCGTCAAGGTCCACCACACGTGCGCCTTGAGCCACGATCACGGCGGGCGCCATCGCCAAAGATGTGCCGACCATACAGCCGACCATGATGCCATAGCCTTCGGCCCGCGCCGCCTTGCGCAGCTCCAGAGCTTCGGTGAGCCCGCCGGTCTTGTCGAGCTTGATGTTGATCACATCATATTTGCCCTTGAGATCCGGCAGGCTCGCCCGGTCGTGACAGGATTCATCGGCGCAGACCGGAAGGGGTCTCTCAATCTCCGCCAACATATCGTCCCGCCCCGCGGGCAAGGGTTGTTCCACAAGCTGCACGCCAAGCCGCACCAGATGCGGCGCGAGGTCTGCATAGACCTCCGCGGTCCAACCCTCATTCGCATCGACGATAATCTTCGATGTCGGCGCGCCGCGACGCACCGCCTCAAGCCGCGCCATGTCGTCGGGCGTGCCGAGTTTGATTTTCAACAGCGGCCGATGCGCATGTTTGGCCGCCGAACGCTCCATTTCTTCGGGAGAGGCCAGCGACAGCGTGTAAGCCGTGATCATCGGAACAGGCGCTGGCAGATCGAGCATTTCCCACACCCGCCTCCCGGCCTTGGAGGCCTCCAAATCCCACAACGCACAATCGACCGCATTGCGCGCGGCGCCTGCGGAAAGCGCCTCTTGCAAGGTTGCCCGCGTGATGTCTTCGGGCAGGCCTTCGATCTCGGCGGCGACACTCTCGAGACTCTCACCATAGCGCGCATAGGGCACACATTCGCCCCAGCCGGTCTGATCACCCTCCGTGGCGCGCACCGTGATCACCTTGGCCTCGGTGCGCGATCCGCGCGAGATGGTGAACACTTCGGCCAGACGAAAACTCTCGGAGGCGACGGTCAGTTTGGGCATGGGATGTCCTGCGTTTGGTCCGTTTCGTAAAAAGGGCGCCCGAAGACGCCCCTCAATCTTAGAGTGCTGCCAAAGCATCGGCCAGACGGTCCGCGCCCTGACGGAACGGATCGACGGCGGGCAACCCCATTTCTTCCTCGACCTTGGCGAGATAGGCGAGCGCCTCCTCCTCGGACAGGTGCTGGGTGTTGATCGAGATGCCGACCACCTGACAGTCCGGGTTCGCCACTTTCGCGAGGTTGAGCGCCGTGTCCCGCAGCGCCTCAAGCGACGGAAGCGAGAACCCCGGCAGACCGCGCATATGTTCGCGGGTCGGTTCGTGACAGAGGATCAGCGCATCCGGCTGACCGCCATGCACCAGCGCCATGGTCACGCCAGAGTAGGAGACGTGGAACAGGCTGCCCTGTCCTTCGATCAGATCCCAGTGATCCGCATCGTTGTCCGGCGTCAGATATTCGATGGAGCCCGCCATGAAATCGGCGATCACGGCATCAAGCGGCACACCGTCGCCGGTGATCAGAATGCCGGTCTGGCCGGTGGCGCGGAAGGTCGATTTCATGCCCTTTTCGCGCATGGATTTGTCCATCGCCAGCGCCGTGTACATCTTGCCCACGGAACAATCGGTGCCGACGGCGAGGCAACGCTTGCCGGTCCGCTTCACGCCATTGGCGATCGGGTATTTCACAGACGGGATGCGCACGTCGTGCAGCGTCCGGCCAAAGGTTTTGGCGACGGCGACAAGGTCTTCTTCCTCGCGCAGCAGGTTGTGCAGGCCGGAGGCAATGTCGAACCCCTCTTCAAGCGCGTCGATCAGAACCTTTTTCCACGCCGGGCTGATCACGCCGCCGCGGTTAGCCACACCGATGACCAAGGTTTTGGCCCCCGCCTCTTTCGCAGCCTTTAGGTCCATGTCGGGCAGTTTCATATCAGCCTTGCAGCCTTCCATGCGGAACTGGCCGAGGGCGAATTCGGGGCGCCAATCCTTGATCCCTTGCGCCACTTTCGCAGCCAGTTGGTCAGGGGCGTCGCCGAGGAAAAGAAGATACGGTGTTTCGATCATGGTGCAGCACTCCGGTTGCGTTTGTCCCAGAGTGACCGAGATTCGATGCAAGGTGCTTCGGATTTTGCGTCAGAGAAGTTGACGGAATGGGAGATTATCCCATTCAAATCATATATTTTGGGATATTAATTGCTAAGTTCAGTAAATAAGCAGTTTGAAAACTTTATTTAATGTTCTGTCGCGGGATATGCCGCAGGCGCAAAAACCTCCTTGCCACACGGCACGCAAGATAATAACAATGCATTCGACATTTTGGAAATATCATTGCGAGAGGAGCGCCAATGTCCTTCCGACTCCAGCCCACCCCCGTGGACCGCCCGAACCGCTGTCAGCTGTTCGGCCCCGGATCGAACACCAAACTCTTCCCGAAAATGGCCGCCTCCGCAGCGGATGTGATCAATCTCGACCTCGAGGATTCGGTCGCGCCCTCCGACAAGGACGTGGCCCGCGCGAATATCATCGAGGCGATCAACACGATTGACTGGGGCAAGAAAACGCTGGCCGTGCGGATCAACTCGCTCGACACGCCCTATTGGTATCGCGATGTCGTGGACCTCTTGGAACAGGCGGGTGAGCGGCTCGATCAGATCATGATCCCGAAAGTGGGCTGCGCCGAAGACATCTATGCGGTCGACGCGCTGGTCACCGCCATCGAGCGCGCCAAGGGCCGCACGAAAAAGATCAATTTCGAGGTTATCATCGAATCCGCCGCCGGCATCGCGCATGTCGAAGAGATCGCAGCCAGCTCTCCGCGTCTCGTCGCCATGAGCCTTGGGGCGGCGGATTTCGCGGCCTCGATGGGCATGCAAACCACCGGCATCGGCGGCACGCAGGAGAATTACTACATGCTGCACGGCGACACGCGGCATTACTCCGACCCGTGGCATTGGGCGCAGGCCGCCATCGTCGCCGCCTGTCGCACGCACGGCGTTTTGCCGGTCGACGGGCCGTTTGGCGACTTCTCCGATGACGAAGGCTACCGGGCACAGGCGCGGCGCTCCGCGACGCTGGGCATGGTCGGCAAATGGGCGATCCACCCGAAACAGATCGCGCTGGCCAATGAGGTGTTTACGCCGTCTGAAGAGGCCGTCACCGAGGCCCGCGAAATCTTGGCCGCGATGGAACAGGCCAAAGCCAATGGCGAAGGCGCGACCGTTTACAAAGGCCGTCTGGTCGACATCGCCTCGATCAAACAGGCCGAAGTCATCGTGGCGCAGGCCGAATTGATCGCCAAAAGCTAATCCCCTCTGTTAATCCCCTCCGTCCGTGCGGGGAGGCACGGTCGTTGAGGCGATAACGCCCCGAGGCTTTGGCTTCGGGGCGTTTCTTTTCGCAGATTTGCGAGCCTGCGAGACTGCAATCCCCAGCGTATTTTCATGCTGAGTTGCACCCGCGCGTGAAAATAGCCATATACGGGGTCGAAACCGTTCGGAGGTCCGCATGACTCACTATCTCGAATTCGAAAAACCCTTGGCCGAGATCGAGGGCAAAGCCGAAGAATTGCGCGCCTTGGCCCGCAGCAACGAAGAGATGGACGTCGAAAAAGAAGCCGCCGCTTTGGACAAGAAAGCCGCGGATATGCTCAAGGACCTCTACAAAGGCCTGACCCCTTGGCGCAAATGTCAGGTTGCGCGCCACCCGGACCGTCCGCATTGCAAGGACTATATCGAGGCGCTGTTCACCGAATATACACCCTTGGCGGGTGACCGGAATTTCGCCGATGACCATGCGGTTATGGGCGGTCTGGCACGCTTTGGCGACCAGCCTGTCGTGGTGATCGGTCAGGAAAAAGGCCATGACACCAAATCCCGCATCGAGCGCAATTTCGGCATGGCGCGCCCCGAGGGCTATCGCAAAGCCATTCGTTTGATGGATTTGGCCGACCGCTTTGGCCTTCCGGTCATCGCGCTGGTCGACACCCCCGGCGCCTATCCGGGCAAGGGCGCGGAAGAGCGTGGCCAATCCGAGGCCATCGCGCAATCCACCGCGAAATGTCTCAAACTGAAAGTGCCTATGATTTCCGTGATCATTGGCGAGGGCGGCTCTGGCGGCGCGGTTGCTTTTGCGTCATCTAACAAACTCGCGATGCTCGAACATTCGGTCTATTCGGTGATTTCGCCCGAAGGCTGCGCCTCGATCCTCTGGAAAGACGCCGAGAAAATGCGTGAGGCCGCAGAAGCGCTGCGTCTGACCGCGCAGGATTTGCAGAAACTTGGCGTGATCGACCAGATCATCCCCGAACCGCTGGGCGGCGCACAACGCGACCGTGAAGCGACAATTGCCGCCGTGGGCAAGGCCATCGAGGCGATGCTCGCCCCGCTGCAAAAGAAAAAGCCGGAGACCATCCTCAAGGACCGCCGCAAGAAGTTCCTTGAGATGGGGTCAAAAGGGCTGGCTGCGTAAATCTGACTTTCGAGTATTTGATCTGCAATGAAGAGGCCGTGCGATTTGCGCGACCTTTTTGTGTCACCACATGCTTTTGGCGGCGCGTTCCGGCCATTCTTCGTCATAGGCCTTGCCGCCGACCCGACCGTCAGTGAGTGCCGCGAGGATTTGGCCAACGCTGGGCAGACCCTCGCTGTCGTCGCGCCCGTCCCAAAGAGCGGCGCGCATCAGGGCGCGGGCGCATTGGGTGTAGATCTCCTTGATTTCAAAGACGATGACGGAGCGGGGATGTTTGCCGTTCACCTCAAAGGATTGGCGCAGATCGTCGTCCAGCGTCACGAAAGCCCGCCCGTTGATCCGCACCACATTGTTGGAGCCGGGCACAAAGAGCATGAGAGAGGCGCGCGGGTCGCGGACGATGTTGCGCAGACTGTCGATGCGGTTGTTGCCCATCCAGTCGGGCAGCGCGAGCGTGCCGGGGTCCAATTCGCGCAGCACCGGCTCTTTGTCACCACGTGGTGTGGCGTCCGTGCCCTCCGGGCCGACGGTGGACAGGATGCAAAAGCGGCAGCGGTCCAGCCAGACACGAAACTCCGGCGTCATGCGGCGCGCGATCTTGTCGGTGGCGGCAGGCCCCGGTGTGCCGTAGAGAGCTTCGAGGGTGGAGATATCTGTGACGTATTTCATCATGCCCAGCATCTAGCGCAACAAGATCACTGATCTATGACGTTTTGACCGGCCCCTCAAAGCCCGCCTCGGCCATCAACCGATCCGAGGCCGCCTCGACGGTGGTCTCCAGCTCTGCCATCACCTCTTTCATCTCGCGCCCCGCTTCGATCCGGGGCAGGAATTCCACCACCGCAAGGCCGGGTTTGCGGTAAACACCATGACGCGGCCAGAACACGCCAACATTGGTGGCGGCGGGCACGAGCGGCTGTTCGGTCTGCTCATAGAGCACCCCGGTGCCGATTTTATAGGGCAGATGCGCGCCCGCCGCGACACGGGTGCCCTGCGGGAAAATGATCAGCTGACCGGGCAGAGAGGCGCCGGATTTCACGTCCGCGATCATCTTTTTGATCGCCTGCCCACGCTTGCCGCGATCCACGGCGACACAGCCGATGCGCTTGGCGTAATATCCGACGATGGGGGTCCAGACGAGTTGCTTTTTCATGATGAATTTCGGACGCGGCACCGCCGAGACGATCAAAATGATGTCGAAAAAGCTTTGATGTTTGGCACCGATCAAAACCTCATCGGTGGGAACTTCGCCCCGGATTTCGGATTTGAGCCCCACGAGCCAGCGCGCGGACAGGCGCACCCAGTGGCAATAGGTGCGGCAGGCGAGATAGGCATAGTCGCGTTTGAGGATAGCCAGAGGCGTGAAGACAATCGCCAAAAGGGCCATAGCCAGATACATCTGGATCACGAAGATCAGGGACAAAATCCACTGGATCGGATAGGGCATCACATCAGCCTTCTCAGAGTTTGGGTCGCGGCCACCCGCGTGGCGACAAAGGCCACGAGCGCGGCCAGAACGGGGATCAACAGAGGCCAGAGCCATTGCATCCCGGAAAAGCCGAGCCCCGTCAGGAAGCCGCCGGCCTCATCGGCGCTCGGCAAAAGCGCGACGGCGATCATTCCGAAGACCGTGCCAATGACAGCGCCGGAGAATCCGCGAAAGGTGAAGCGACGCACAAAGGCACTGGCAATAAAGCGATCCGTGGCACCGACGAGACGTAGAGTGCGGATCACCTGCGCCGTGGCGGCCAGAGCGGCATTGGCGGCCAGAGTGATCATGCCACCGGTGACGCCCGCGATCAACAAAAGGGACACTATCCCCAAAAGCCGCAGACGCTCAGCGGCGCGTACAAGAGGCCGACGCCAACGGGTGTGATCGTCAAGCACGGCACCGGGAGCTTCGCCCGCCAGACGCAAGCGCAGGCCCTCGGCATCGAAGCCATCAGAGGTCTCCTGCACATCGATCAGCACCGGCAAAGTCAGCGTATCGAGCGGCAGATCGGGGCCAAACCAAGGCTCCAACAGGGCGGTCTCTTCCTCGGCGGTCAAGAGCCGCGCTTCACGCACGCCCGGCGTGGTTTCCAAAACCTTGAGCGCAGCGTCGGTTTGCGCCTCGATCTGATCGGCGGGGGCCGAAATGCGCACGGTAGACCCACGGGCAAGTTCGGTGCCCCAGCGATCTGCCAAACGCCCCGTCGCCATGGACAATGCCAGCGCGAAGACCGCGAGAAACCCCATGGCCGCCGCCGTGATCACGGTCAGCTGCGCCGTAAACCCGGAGGGCGGCACGACGCGACCCGAGGCACTTTCGTTGAAATTCAGGAAGGACAAGAGAAAGGATTTCACAGATCCGCCCCCGATTGTTGGATGCGGCGATTGGAAATCCGCAACACGCGGGCCTGCACCTGCGCCTTGGCCTGACGAATGAGATGCAGGTCATGGGTGGCGATCACCACGGTTTTGCCCATGCGATTGAGTTCAATCAGCAATTGCAACAGACGCAGGGACATCTCCCAATCGACGTTGCCGGTGGGTTCGTCCGCAAGAATGATCTCAGGCGACATGATCACGGCGCGCGCAAGTGCGGCACGTTGACGTTCGCCGCCGGACAATTCGGGCGGACGCGCCTTGGCCTGATCCGACAAGCCGACCCAGTTCAATAGATCGTCCAAATCCCGATCATCGCGCTCCCGGCCCGATACGGACAGCGGCAAAGCGACATTGTCGGCAAGATTCAAATGGTCGAGAAATTGGCAATCCTGATGCACAACCCCGATCCGACGGCGCAGTTCCGCAACCTCATCGCGTTCCATCTGGCGAGTGTCTTCGCCAAAGATCGACACGCGACCGGCGGTAGCCTCAAGCTCACGGTAACACAGTTTGAGAAAGGTGGTTTTCCCCGCGCCCGACGGCCCGGTCAGGAAATGGAACGACCCTGGCGCCAGCGTCAGGGACATTTCTGTCAAAAGCTCTCGCCCACCGTAGCCGTAGCCTGCATCATGAAACTCGATCACATGTCACCTCTGCGAACCCATCCCGTTTAGCGTCGCTTCTTCGCGACAGTTTTGCCTCACTGGTCAAAACCTTTCAATGCAACTGTCGCAAAAACATGGACAATCTTCCTCTGAACGTTAAGAATCCCGAAAAACAGCGCGGTTATGCTTGGGGGAGCACGCGCATATCTGTGCGGCAGGGGAAGAAATGCGGTTAATTTGTCCCAATTGCGGAGCTCAATATGAGGTCGATGCGCGTGTCATACCCGACACGGGCCGTGACGTGCAATGTTCAAACTGCGGGCACACCTGGTTTCAGAATCCTGCGCATATGGACAATGAGCTGGCCGATGAGCTTGGCTATGAAGTGCCGCAGGAGGACGACGCTCTTGCGGACAGTGCAGACGCCGAACCTGAGGCGCCCGAGTTTGATACGGCGCCCGAACCGGAGGCCGAAGCTTACGAAAGCGAAGCCGACATTGAGGATGCTGTCTCGGCGCTGACACAGGCCGAGGCCTTGCCCGAAACGGAGCCTGAACCCGAAGTCGAACCGGCCCCTGTAGAGAGGGCCATCGCGCCAGAGAGTTTTGAGGCCGATGAGGTCGACCCAGTCGAGGCACCTGTCGAACCGACGTTCGAAGAGGATGATGAGGACGAACCCGAAGCCGCCGCGCAACCGGGCTCTGCTCTGAAGGACAGCGTGCGGGACATCCTGCGCGCCGAGGTCGAATTCGATCAGTCTATGCGCCATAGCGAAGGCGAAACGTTAGAAACCCAACCCGATCTCGGGCTGGAAGAGCCGGCACAGGACGCGGCCAAGAAAAGCCTGCGTGATCGCATGGCGCGTCTGCGCGGGTTGGACCCGTCGGACCCCGGCATCATCGCCGGTGGCGTCGCGGCGGCAAGCGGCAAGCGGCGTGATCTTTTGCCCGACATCGAGGAAATCAATTCAACGCTCAGCGCCGCGTCCGAGCGGGACGATGATGGCACGGTCCCTGACGAGGACACCCGTCGCAGCCGTGCTGAACGTTCGGGATTTCGCAGTGTCTTTTTGACGCTGGTGCTGACGGCGGTGGTGCTTGTGGTGCTGTATCTGCTCGCGCCGGTGATTGCATCCAAAGTGCCCGCTCTTGCGGGCGTGATGGAGTCCTACATCATTCTGGCGAATGGCTTCCGCGGCTGGCTGGATCAGCTTCTCTCTGGTGCCAGCGCGCGTTTGACTGCGCTCTTGGGCCAGATCAGCGGCACTTAAAACGCCTCAGAACTGATCGAGCAGGCGATTGAGGTAATCGCGCTCTTCCGCTGTGCGCTCTCGATCCTCGGTGCGGCGACGGATTTCGTCCAAAAGCTCCTCTGCGCGACGATAGACATCCTCGCCTTCGTAGAATTCATCGTCGGACCCAAAACGCCCCGTGTCACCGGGTCTGCGCCCCAAGGGATCACGTCCCTGCGGCTCGCCGCCCGCGCTGCCTTGGCCGTCTTGGCCCTCTTGATCTTGTTGCTGTTGCGCCTGCTGTTCCCCAAGCTGACGCATGCCTTCACGCAACGCTTCCATCGCCTCGGCCTGACCGTCGAGCGCGCCGGAGAGATCGCCCTCACGCAGCGCCCGCTCGGCCTCTTCCATGGCACGATCCGCACGATCCAAAGCCCCACCGAGACTGTCTTCGCCGCCGCCCTGCCCGCTGGGAAGATTGCGGCGTTGCTGACGCAGCGCATCGCGCAGGGCCTGTTGCCGTTCGGACAGCGTGCCTTGATCCCGGCCAGATCCTTCGCCTTGGTTTTCACCCTGGCTCTGGCCTTGGCCTTCTGAGCCGCTGTCCTGACCAGACGGAGCATCTTGGCCCTCTTGGCCCTGGCCTTCTTGACCCTGTCCTTCTTGACCCTGTCCTTCTTGGCCCGGCTGATCCTCGCCAAACTGGTTTTGCAGATCGGAAAAGGTGTCGTCATTCAGCTCCTGCTGATCGCGCAGCGTGTCTTGCAGGCCTTGCATGCCCTGATTGCCTTGGCCGCCCTGCCCCTGGCCTTGCGTCACCCGCATGTTCTCCAGCATTTCGGCCAACATATCCATGAGCTGCTGCGCCTCGGCCATGCGGTCCTGCTCCATCAGCTCCTGAATGCGGTCCATCAATTCCTGCAACTGATCCTGCGTGATCTGTTGGCCTTGATCCCCCTGATCCGGCATGTCCGTGCCGTCGTCTTCGGGGCCCTGCTGTTCGGCGAGTTGCTGCATGTAATCGCGGGTCGCCTCGCGCAGCTCCTGCATCAGCTCTTCGATCTCTTCGGGCGTCGCACCGTCGCGCATCGCTTGGCTCAGGCGCTCCTGCGCACGCTGCAGACGGGCCAGCGCCTCTTTCAACTCGCCATCTTCCAACTCAAGCGCGATGTCCCAAAGCGTCTCAGCGATGTCCTCGACCTGCGCGTCGCTCAAAAGCCCGTCGCGCCCTTCGATTTGACCGATCACCTCACGCAGGCGGATGTAGCTTGTCATCTCGTCGAACATTTCGCTCGGATTGACCGAGACCGCGCGCAGCACCTGCGCCGCACGCGTCGCATTTTCACGGTTCCACAAAAGTTCACGCCGCTGATCCACGATCGCCGCCGCCAGCGGGTCAAAGAACCGACGCGTCGGCAGGATGCTCTCCGCGAGAGCCGCCGTGCTTTCCTGCCCCGCCTCGTCCCAAGCGCTCAGCGACAGGCGCACGGGCAACCCCGCGAAAGGATGCTGGGCAAGGTTTTCCGCGATCAGCCCCTCGATCTCGCGACGATCCCCGGTTTGCGGCAGCATGACAGGCACAGAAATCTCATCGCGCGGTTCGGGCGGCAGGACATAGCCATATTGCCGCGCAGTCGCGTCGAGATCGCGGGTGATGGTCAGGATGGCGCGGCTGATGCCGAAATCATCGGTGAGGCGGAAATCTTGTCGCGCTTCGCCCGACGGCGCGCGGGTCATCGGCCCCGTGAGTTCGGCCACGGGGGGCGTATCGGGCTGCAACGCCACATCCCAAAGCCGCCCCGTGGGGCCGTCGATCTCGATCTCGCCGGGCTGTTCGATCTGAAAATCGGGGCGATCTGCGGGCGCATCGCCGGACACGGTTTCGCGCAGGGTCAACACGCCGTCTTCGCCATAAAACCGCAGGGTCACATCGGCGCCTTTCGGCACCTCGAAATTGGGATCGAGGTCGCCCAGATAAAGCGTCGGTTTGCCGGAGTAGGCAGGCGGGCGCACCCAGCCCTCCCAAATCGGCCCCATCGCGACCTCAGACCCCGTGTCGCCGAGATCGGTGACGGAGCCCATCCGCTCAAACGAGCCGAACACAAGCCCCATGCCCAAGGTCGTCAGGGCGATGAGCCTGAACGCAAACGGGTCGCGCGGCGCAAGATTGAGCGTCGGGGCGACAGCGCGGATCGGGGCCAGCCTTTGGATCATGCGATTGCGGTGGGCGGTCCAGATCGCCTCAGAGGCCGTATCGCCCGCGCCGACCAGCGCGTGATCGGAAAGCGCCTGCAACGGTCGCCCCGGCAGCTGCGCATCGACGCGCGCCGTGGCCTCTCCCCGTGTCGGAAGCCGTAAACGGCGTAACCCGAAGACAAGAGACAAGATGAGTGCAAGGCCAAAGACAGCGAGCACAGACCAAAGCGCCCAAAACGGAAGCGCGTCTTGCACGCCCAACATGGCAAGACCCGCCGCGAAGACCACGAGAGAGAAAGCCGGCCAGAAGGCCTGCGCCAGACGCTCGACGACGAGCCCCGCCCCGGTCGCACGCAGCGCAGTGGACACGCGCCGCGCAAGCGGGCGGTCGAGTGTCTCCGTCAGGTGTCGAGCTGGGTCGCGGTCAGGTTCCATGCATCTCGATTCGGCGGTTCAGTTTTCGTTCAAAACACCCGCGCCGAACCGCGCAGACGTCAGAGCCACACAGGGATGCTATCGCGATTTATCATCTCGTCATAGGTCGGACGCGGCCGGATGACAGCGAATTGATCGCCTTTCACCAGAACCTCCGGAATGAGCGGACGGGAATTATATTCCGACGCCATCACCGCGCCATAAGCGCCCGCGGAGCGGAAGGCGACCAGATCGTCTTCGCTGAGCTTCGGCATGTTGCGCGCCTTGGCAAAGGTATCACCCGTCTCACAGACTGGACCGACGATATCGATCGGCGCCTGTTCGGCGGCAGCTTCCGGTTCCACGACCGGAATGATGTCGTGATAGGCGTCATACATCGAGGGGCGCACGAGGTCGTTCATCGCCGCATCGACGATCAGGAAATCACGCCCCTCGCCATGTTTGAGATAGATGACGGAGGACACGAGAATGCCCGCGTTGCCGGAGATCAGACGCCCCGGCTCGATCTCGATCTCGCAGCCGAGATGCCCGACCGTGCGTTGGATCATCTCGCCGTACTCAATGGGCAGCGGCGGCGCTTCGTTGGAGCGTTCGTAGGGAATGCCAAGCCCACCGCCCAGATCGAGACGGCGGATGTTGTGGCCATCGGCGCGCAGCGTCTCGGTCAGTTCCGCCACCTTAGTGAAGGCCTGCTCGAACGGCTCAAGCTGCGTCAACTGCGAGCCAATATGTACATCAATGCCGACCACGTCGATGCCGTCCATCTTGGCGGCGCGGGCGTAGACCTCACGACAGGTGGCAATCGGGATGCCAAATTTGTTCTCGGATTTGCCGGTAGCGATTTTCGCGTGGGTCTTGGCGTCGACATCCGGATTGACGCGCAATGCGATGGGGGCCTTAACGCCCAACGCGATTGCCACCTCGTTCAAAGCCTCAAGTTCCGGCTCGCTTTCGACGTTAAACTGACGAATGCCACCTTCCAAAGCCTGACGCATCTCGGATCGCGTCTTGCCAACGCCCGAAAACACGATGCGCTCGCCCGGAAGACCCGCCGCTTTCGCCTTGAGATATTCGCCAATCGAAACCACATCGATGCCCGCACCCAGCTCGCCCATGAGTTTCAGAACGGCGAGGTTCGAGTTTGACTTCATCGCGAAACACACGAGGTGATCCATCCCCGACAGCGCCTCGTCGAAGAGGGTGAAATGCCGGGTCAGCGTGGCCGTGGAATAGACGTAAAACGGCGTGCCGACCTGGGCTGCGATTTCGGACACGGGGACGTCTTCGGCGTAAAGCACGCCGTTCTTGTAGAGGAAGTGATCCATAAGTGGTGGTCTTTCGATAAGCGTGTCCGACGCAGGACTTTAGTTGGCCGGGAAATGGATATTGATGGAGGTATCCGTGAAGCCGCCGCCTTTCGAATTCACACCCACAGTGGTCGACATGCCGACATCCGGTTTCACCGGCTCGCCAGCCACACCACAGGCGGAAAGCCCAAGCGCCATCATCAAAGACATTACAACGCGTTTCATCCGAGCACCTCTTTCCAACGCTTGATCTGAGCACGCACCTGTGCGGGCGCGGTCCCCCCGTAGCTTGTGCGAGAAGCGACAGAGTTTTCAACCGTCAAGACGTCATAAACGCCCGTCGTGATGGCTTCATGAACGGAATTCATCTCTTCAAGGCTCAAATCCGGAAGATCGACACCTTTTTTCTCCGCCATGGCGACGAGCGCGCCGGTGACATGGTGCGCATCGCGGAACGGCAGACCAGCCTCACGCACCAACCAGTCGGCGAGATCGGTCGCGGTCGAGAAACCAGAGGCAGCCGCAGCCCGCAGATTGTCGATGTTGGCGGTCATGTCGGAGACCATGCCGGTCATCGCAGCCAGAGCCAGCATCAGGTTGTCGGCGGCATCGAAAACTTGCTCTTTGTCTTCCTGCATGTCCTTGGAATAGGCCAAGGGCAGGCCTTTCATCACCGTCATGAGGGCGACATTGGCGCCAAAAATCCGCCCGATCTTGGCGCGGATCAGCTCGGCGGCATCGGGGTTTTTCTTTTGCGGCATAATAGAAGAGCCGGTCGAGAAGCGATCCGAGAGCGTCACAAAGCGGAACTGAGCCGAGGACCAGATCACCAACTCTTCGGCAAAACGCGACAGGTGCATGGCGCAGATCGAAGCACAGGACAGGAACTCAAGCGCAAAGTCGCGATCCGCAACGGCATCGAGCGAGTTCGCGGTCGGGCGATCAAAGCCCAGCGCCTCCGCCGTCATGTGGCGGTCAATCGGGAAGCCCGTGCCCGCAAGGGCCGCGGAGCCCAGCGGGCTTTCGTTCATGCGGGCGCGGGCGTCTTTGAAGCGCGACAGATCGCGGCCCAGCATTTCGACATAGGCCATCATGTGGTGGCCCCAGGTGACGGGTTGCGCGGTCTGAAGATGCGTAAAGCCCGGCATGACCCAATCGGCGCCTTTGTCTGCCTGAGCGATCAAGGCCCGGATCAGCGCCTCAACGCCAGCGATGGCGCCGTCGAATTGATCACGTGTCCAGAGCTTGAAATCGGTGGCCACCTGATCGTTGCGCGAGCGCGCGGTGTGCAGGCGCCCGGCGGCCTCGCCGATGATCTCTTTGAGGCGGGACTCGACATTCATATGAATGTCTTCGAGTGCTGTGGAAAAGGTGAACTCGCCCGCTTCGATCTCTGACAAAACCGTGAGCAGGCCTTCCCGAATGGCCTCGGCATCGGTATCAGTGAGGATGCCCTGTTTGGCGAGCATTGCCGCATGGGCGCGAGAGCCTGCGATGTCTTGGGAAGCCAGCCGTTTGTCGAAATCAATGGAGGCGTTGATCGCTTCCATGATGGCGTCAGGTCCGGCAGCGAACCGGCCGCCCCACATCGCGTTTGATTTCTTATCGGTCATGGACGTGTCCCGCATGTTGAAAAAGCTGATTGTCGCCACCCTTTATACGGCCCTGAGCCTGGGTGCAATTCCTGCCACCGCGCTCGACATCGAGGCCGCGATGGCTCTGCGCGAAGGCAGCATGCAGAAATTAGGGTTCCATACGGAGCCGAAAGAGGTCAGTGCGCTGGCCTTTACGGATCTTGACGGCAATGAAGAAACGCTTGCGGAGTATCAGGGGCAGTATGTGCTTTTGAATTTTTGGGCCACGTGGTGCGCCCCCTGTCGCAAGGAAATGCCCGCACTGGATGCGCTATCTGCGGAATTCGGCGAACGCGGCCTGACCGTCTTGCCGATTGCCACAGGTCACAATCCCATCCCGGCCCTGAAAAGCTTTTTCGAGAAGGCAGAAATCAAGACACTCCCCCTGCGCGTCGACGCGAAAGGCGCCATGGCGCGTGAGATGGGAGTTTTGGGTCTGCCCGTTTCGATCCTGATTTCCCCCGAAGGAAAGGAGATTGCGCGCATGACCGGTGATGCGGAGTGGTTTTCCCCCTCCGCTCAAGCGCTCATGACATATGTTATCGACGCGCCATAGTCGCCTGATACTGTAGTGTCCCGTTGAAACTGCGCGGCATCGCCGCTTCGACCAATGTTTTGATTTTATCGGCAAGCTCCAGAATCTGCTCCAAAGTCCTGTCGATTTCGACATGAAATGTGTCGAGTTGATCGATGACCGGCGTCAGAGAGACCGACTGCGCCCCAAGGCGCCCCGCCTCCACCCGGCACAGCACACGGATCGAATCCAACCCGGTCACCAACTGTCGCAGGTCCTTGGCGGACCGCGTCAAAGCGGTCACATCATTGAAAACGGACATCAAAACTTGTCCCGCCTCAAGCGTATACTCATCCAGAAGCTTGGTCAGAATTTCCACTTCTTGCTGAAATCCATCTTTCTCCGTGCCGCGGGACAAAGCCTCCGAGGCGACGGTTTTAACCTCTCGCTGAAGACGCGAGGCCGCCATCATGAAAAGCCCCTGATACACCCGCAAGATCACGGATTCAGAGAGGCTTTTGTTTTCGGTTTCGACCCGAAACCCGCCCAGATGGTTCGTCACCTCATCGGACATCAGCCGGTAATTCTGTGAAATGGCAGAGATCGGCCCGCCAGCGGGTTCCAATCGTGACGCCACGATTCGCATATTCGATGGAATTCCACGAATTTTCGCAAAAGACGCGAACAGGGATTGCTGTTGTTCATCCAAAGATTTCAGCGTCGGCAGCAGGTTTTTAAGACTTTGCAGGCGACCGTCCTCTGCACGTGACAGCGCATGATCGCGGGCATGCATTTCCTGAGCAATCGCATATGAGCTAAAGGCACCATAGCTCGGAAACCCCATCTCCTGCAGTTTGGCCCGGATCGCAGCGGCACTTTGTTCAGGCGTAAGGCCCTCTTGTTCTTCTAGTTTCAAAATTTCGGCATAGGCGGCCTTGGCACTGTCGAACACTTTCGACGTCGGCTTCAGCCGCACGGAGACATAGCCGCCCTGAATTGGGGAAATGATGGCATAGACCCAATAGTACCGGCCATCTTTGGCCCGATTTTTGACATAGGCCCCTGTGGCCAGCCCCTTTTTGATTCGCTCCCAGAAAATGTAAAAAACGCCCTTGGGCATATCCGGATGACGAATGATCTTATGCGGCGCGCCAACGAGTTCCTCCCACGAGTATTCGGACACCCGACGAAAGACCTCATTGCCGGCGGCGATCACACCGCGTTCGTCCGTTCGCGAAAAAAACAGCTCTTCGATTTCAAATGGAGCTTCGTCTTTATGTGCAGCAAAGCTGGTTGTGGAATATTGGAGCGACATGTCAGTTCCCATTGTCCTGTTTGCAACAGAGAACCAAAGCTTGCTTTCTATCTGGTTAAGTTCGACGGCCCAGCCCAACATTTCTCATGAAAAGACGTCTCTTCTACAAATGCGCATTCCCGACAGGTTGCTGCGACATATTGAACCGACAATTCTAAGTAAATCTGTCTCATATTGTGCCGATCACTGCACTTAAAGACAAAAAGTCATAAATCTCAAAGCTTTAGGTAATTGATAAGCTATTTACGAAATTTCTCATAAAAACCTGCAATTTACCCGCCGTTATCCCAAACCGTTCAAATTAAAGACTGGAATGCGAATGCGATACAAGGTGACGGGATGAACGACTCTTTCTATGACCATAACGATTTGGGAAGCCCGCTGTCCGCAGCGATTGCGAGCCGGGATCGGAACACCATGGAGATGGTTCAGGAGGCCTTGCGCAAAAAGCAGGTGATGCTGGCCTATCAACCCATTGTTCAGACCTTGCGCCCGGATCGTCCCGCCTTTTACGAGGGCCTTGTCCGCGTGCTCGATAAAACCGGACGCGTGATTCCCGCCCGCGAATTCATTGATGTGGCCGAAACCACCGAGACAGGCCGCGTGCTCGATTGTCTGGCCCTCGAACTTGGCCTGCGCGCCCTCGACGAACATCCCGATCTGCGCCTGGCGATCAATATGTCCGCGCGCTCCATTGGATATCCGCGCTGGAAAGAGACACTTGCGGCGGGACTAGCCAAGGGGCCGACCATTGCGGAGCGTCTGATTCTCGAAATCACGGAAAGCTCAGCCATGGTCATGCCCGATCTGGTGTCTGTTTTCATGTCGGAGTTGCAGGCAATGGGTATCTCATTTGCCTTGGACGATTTCGGCGCTGGCTACACGGCCTTTCGCTATCTCAAGGAATTCTATTTCGACATCGTGAAGATCGATGGTGAGTTCATTCGTGGCATTGCCTCGAACCCGGACAACCAAGTGCTCACTCAGGCGCTGGTCTCTGTCGCGAAACATTTTGACATGTATACAGTCGCCGAATTCGTCGAAAACTCTGCGGATGCAGAATATCTGACGGAAATCGGCATCGACTGTATGCAGGGTCACTATTTCGGTGCGGCGACCATCGACCCGGTTTGGCGCAATCGCGACGAACAACGGAAAGCGGGCTGAGTATAGACGTAAAAACGGCGGCAAAGCGCCTCAGAGCCTTGATGAAGGTTGATTATGCTGCGGACGCAGCATAGACCTGACGCGGGGAGTCGAGCAACTTTGTTGCAAATTTCACGCCCTTTGGGCAATCTCCCCTTGAAGCAATGGGAGAGAGATTGTCACCATGACCAACGTCGTTATCGCATCCGCAGCACGGACCGCCGTCGGAAGTTTTTCCGGCTCCTTCGCCAACACCCCAGCCCATGAGCTTGGCGCCTGTGTCCTTGAGGCGCTTGTGGCGCGTGCGGGCATTGAAAAAGGGGAAGTGTCCGAAACCATCCTCGGTCAGGTTTTGACCGCGGGCCAAGGCCAAAACCCGGCCCGCCAAGCCCATATCAACGCTGGCCTGCCGCAGGAATCGGCAGCCTGGAGCATCAATCAGGTGTGCGGCTCCGGTCTGCGTACCATCGCTCTCGCCGCACAGCATATCATGCTGGGTGATGCAGAGATCGTCTGCGCGGGTGGTCAGGAAAACATGTCCCTCTCCCCCCATGTCGCCAACCTGCGCGCGGGTCACAAGATGGGCGATATGAAGTTCATCGATTCGATGATCAAGGATGGCCTCTGGGATGCCTTTAATGGCTACCACATGGGGATCACCGCTGAAAACGTCGCCAACCAGTGGCAGATTTCCCGCGAAATGCAGGATGAATTCGCTCTCGCCTCGCAAAACAAGGCCGAAGCCGCCCAGAAAGCGGGCAAATTTGCGGATGAGATCACGCCCTTTACTGTGAAAACCCGCAAAGGCGAAACGATCGTCGACCAAGACGAATACATCCGTCACGGCGCCACCATTGAAAACATGCAGAAACTGCGCCCCGCCTTTGATCGCGACGGCTCGGTCACCGCAGGCAACGCCTCCGGCATCAACGATGGGGCCGCCGGTGCGCTTTTGATGTCCGCGGAGAACGCCGAGAAACGTGGCATCAAGCCGCTCGCCCGCATTGCGTCCTACGCCACCGCCGGTCTCGATCCGTCGATCATGGGTGTCGGCCCAATTTTTGCCTCGCGCAAAGCGCTCGAAAAAGCCGGTTGGAAAGCCGAAGATCTGGACCTCGTCGAGGCCAACGAAGCCTTTGCCGCTCAGGCCTGCGCTGTGAACAAGGATATGGGTTGGGATCCGGCCATTGTGAACGTCAATGGCGGCGCTATTGCCATCGGCCACCCGATTGGGGCCTCTGGTGCGCGCATTCTCAACACCCTGCTCTTTGAAATGCAGCGCCGCGACGCCAAGAAAGGTCTCGCCACACTCTGCATCGGTGGCGGTATGGGTGTTGCCGTCTGCCTTGAGCGCGATTGATCCATGAGGGGGCCGTCATGGCCCCTTCATCTGCTCTTGTTAGGCTGATCCGACGGGATGAGAGAAAATATTCCGCAACTGCATAAGCAATATTGTTGCGATTGAGAAATATTTTAAGTAACAAGATTTCCAAGAAAACAGTGATAAGGAGGATATCATGTCGAGAGTCGCTCTTGTGACCGGGGGATCACGCGGGATTGGCGCAGCCATTTCCATGGCTTTGAAAGAGGCGGGCTACGCCGTGGCCGCGACCTATGCCGGCAATGACGAGGCAGCCGCAAAATTCACCGAAGAAACCGGCATCAAGACCTACAAATGGTCGGTCGCTGATTATGACGCCTGCGCCGAAGGCATCGCCATGGTCGAAGCAGATCTCGGTCCGGTCGACGTTCTGGTGAACAATGCCGGCATCACCCGCGACGCGCCGTTCCACAAGATGAGCCGTGAGCAATGGCAGGAGGTCATGGACACCAACCTGTCGGGCGTGTTCAACATGACCCACCCGCTCTGGCCCGGCATGCGTGAACGCAAGTTTGGCCGCGTGATCAACATCAGCTCGATCAACGGTCAAAAAGGCCAATTCGGTCAGGCCAACTACTCCGCTGCGAAAGCCGGTGACATCGGCTTCACCAAAGCACTGGCGCAAGAAGGCGCGCGTGCGGGCATCACCGTGAACGTGATCTGCCCCGGTTATATCGCGACCGAAATGGTCATGGCCGTGCCGGAAAAAGTGCGCGAGTCGATCATTTCGACCATCCCTGTGGGCCGTTTGGGCGAACCGGAAGACATCGCGCGCTGCGTTGTGTTCCTGGCCTCCGATGAGGCGGGCTTCATCACCGGCTCGACCATCACGGCGAATGGCGGGCAATACTTGGCCTGATCGGGACTGCAAACGCCATAAGCGATTGGGGCTGCATGAGTGCGGCCCCTTTTTTATTGCTCTCCCGGTAAAATCCGCCTTAATCGCCGACATGACCAAAACCACTGCCACTGCCATCGGATTTATCGCAGTCCTGCTTTGGGCGCTTTTGGCCCTGTTCACCGTCGGCGCACGAGAAGTGCCCGCGTTGCAACTCAATGCGGTGTGCTTTGCCATAGGCGGCGCGATCGGGGTCGTTTGGACCACCGTCAGCAAACGCTGGCATGAGCTGCGCGATGTGCCTCTGTCGATCTATGCCTTTGGCACCGTGGGGCTTTTTGGCTACCACTTCCTCTATTTTTCCGCCCTCAAAGCCGCGCCCCCCGCCGAAGCCGGGTTGATCGCCTATCTCTGGCCTTTGCTGATCGTACTGTTTTCGGGACTTTTGCCGGGGGAACACCTGCGCCCGCTACATCTGGTGGGCGCTGCGGTGTCCTTCCTTGGCGCCGCGCTCATCGTTGCGAAAGGCGCCTCGTTTGCCGGGGACTTTACGCTGGGCTACCTGCTTGCGGCGGCCTGCGCGCTGACCTGGTCGAGCTATTCGGTGATTTCGCGCCGGTTTCAATCGGTGTCGAGCATGGTCGTCACGGTCTATTGCCTCGCCACGGCCGCGCTGTCCCTGATCGCACATCTGGCGCTGGAGGACACAGTCTGGCCCTCGACCCAACTTGGCTGGGCGAGCATGATCGCGCTCGGGCTTGGGCCCGTCGGTGCCGCATTTTATGTCTGGGATATCGGGGTGAAGCGCGGAAATATCCAGCTTTTAGGCACCGCATCCTATGCCGCGCCCTTGCTGTCCACGCTTGTTTTGGTCGGCGCGAAGATCGCTGAACCCCGCGCCACCTTGATTGTATCGGCCCTGCTGATCACAGCGGGCGCAGGGCTGGCCGCCTATCAAAGCCGCCAGTCCCAATCCTAAAGCGCCTCAGGTCGTGGAAAGACGGGCAATTTCTTCTTTGATACGGAGTTTCTGTTTCTTCAGATCGGCAATCCGAAGGCCATCGGAACCTGGCGAACGCTGGGCGTGTTCGACGGCCTCCGAGAGGGATTTGTGCTTTTTCTTCAGTTCCTCGATGTGGGACGTCAAGCTCATGTCTTCTCCTCTCTGTTAAGGTACAGCTTTGTAAAAGCTATGTAACAAGTGCACCATAGATTTTGAGTCGTGTCACGGTCTGTTTTTGGAACAATGTGACGCATGGATGGTCGCATGCGAAATATTGCCAAAACCTTAATGTGACCACGGCAAGGAAGCGCCATCTCGCAAAATCGTTAACACATCGTCAGCGTAGCTCTCGCCATCGTGTTCGTGACGCACGCCTTTGTGCATCAGAAGGGCTGGTTCGAGGACAAAAGCGGCCCGACCGCCTTTGCGCGCCTGAACCAGAACCAGTTCGGCGGCCCGACCGACACGGGGCTGGACCGGGCGCACCCGGATCGAACCCAAGCGACCCTCCATCGCGCAGATCAGCTCCGGCAGGCGATCCGCTTTCTGGATCATCGTCAGATAGCCCTTCGGTTTGAGCCGCCGCGCCGCCACATCGACCCAGTCCCCCAAAGGCGTCTCTCCGGCCAAAGCCAGATCACGCCCGGCATCCTCGGCCGCCGTCGAGCGGCTGCGCTCGTAATAGGGCGGGTTGGCGATGACGTGATCAAAACTCTGGGCGCGCAGCTCTGACGGCAAATGCCGTAAATCTGACGTAAAAACAGTGAGATCGGCGCGGTTTTCCTCGGCGTTCCGGCGCGCGAGATCGGCGTAGAAAGGTTGAATCTCCACACCAGTCAGGCGCAGATTTTCAACGCGGGCGTGCAGGCACAAAGAGGCGACCCCTGCCCCACAGCCCAGCTCAAGCATGCTTTCACCGGGTCGCGCAGGCGTGGCCGCGGCCAAAAGCACAGGATCGACCCCGGCACGATACCCTTTGACGGGTTGATGGATGTTGAGCAGACCACCCAGAAAAGCGTCACAGCTCAGATCGGCTGTCGTGCTCACAGATCCTCCAATTCGAAATCATTGTCCTTGAGTATGCGCCGCGCCTGAGTGAGGTCTTCGTCGCGCACCATGAGACGGCGCGGCAAAATGCCGATGCTGCCCTCAAGGACGCTCATATGGACGTCCATTTCAAAGCAGTCTATATCCTCCCCGGACAGAAGGGCTTTGGCATAAACGATCTGGGTCGGGTCGGTGGTGCGGAGAAGCTGTTTCATCACATTGATTTAACGGCAGTCCGAAAGGTTTGTCGAGCAGAGCAAGCGGGGGATCGCACATGGGGCTGGAGAAAGTGGATCTGGAGAAAGCTGCCGTCAAGCCGCATGAGAAACTGGCCCTGGCTTTGGCGCCGGAATTGGACGCAGTGAATACGCTGATCCGCGAGCGCATGTCCTCGAAACACGCGCCCCGCATCCCCGAAGTGACCGCGCATCTGATCGAAGCAGGCGGCAAGCGCCTGCGCCCGATGCTGACGCTGGCGGCGGCGAAGGCCTGTGGATATGACGGTCCCTATCACGTGCATCTCGCTGCGACTGTGGAGTTCATCCACACGGCAACGCTGTTGCATGACGATGTGGTGGACGAAAGCGCTCAGCGTCGCGGGCGTCCGACGGCCAACCTGTTGTGGGACAACAAATCTTCGGTTCTGGTCGGGGATTACCTTTTCGCGCGCGCGTTTCAGTTGATGACAGACGCGGACAACATGCGCGTGCTGCAAATCCTGTCGAACGCCTCGGCGACGATTGCCGAGGGCGAAGTGCTTCAGCTCACCGCAGCGCAGGATTTGAAGACGGATGAAAACATCTACCTGCAAGTCGTGCGCGGCAAAACCGCAGCACTGTTTTCCGCGGCAACCGAGGTCGGTGGCGTTCTGGCCGAGGCCGATGAGACGATGGTCAAAGCGCTGTTCGACTATGGCGATGCGCTTGGGATTTCTTTCCAGATTGTCGACGACCTTTTGGATTACTGGGGCTCGGAGCAGACCGGCAAGAACATCGGTGACGATTTCCGCGAACGCAAACTGACCCTGCCGCTGATCAAGGCGATCGCCAAAGGCGACGATGAAGAACGCGCCTTTTGGGTGCGGACGATCGAGAAGGGCAAGCAGGAAGACGGCGATCTCGACCATGCGATTGCTCTGCTGAACCGTCACAACGCGCTGAAAGACACGCGTGACGTGGCGTTGGAGTGGTCCGCGAAAGCCAAGGACGCGCTCAAGGCCCTGCCCAATGGCGAGATTGTCGAGATGCTCTCAGACATCGCAGACTACGTGGTCGCCCGCGTCCGCTAAGGGAGCGATTACTTGACGAAACGGAGCGCCAAGGCGCCAGTTTCGTCGCTGATCCATTGCCGCGACTGGACGATCTGACGACTGCCGCGTTCGATCCAAAAGAAATTGACGAAATCCGTCTCACCGTTGCGGCAGGTCTCTAAGAACAAATCCGTATTGGCGGTGTAGGCCTCGCTCAGCTGCACGGCATCCTGTTTTTGGAATTCCACGTCGCAGCGGAAGGCAAGCGTGCGCGCCTGATTGTCGCCGTCGAGACGGGTGACGAAATGCTCCGTGATCCGATTTTGACCCGTTTTGAGCGCAGCCAGTGTCTGACGCGCATCCCCGGCCATCTGATCATCGCCAAAGCCACGGGTCGCGATGATCATGCCATCGACCATCCCCAGAGACAGGTTGTCCGGAGAGACCCAGGTGGATTCACCTTTGGCATTGGTGGTTTGCCGGGCGAACAACGTATAGGCGTTCTCCTGCGTTTGCAGCGAGCCGATATAGGTTGGCGCATTGGCGTCACGCGCAGCCACAAAGGCGGCATTCGGCTCGGCCTCATCGGCGCCTTGAAAATAGTCCTTGAGCAAGCGGCTGCCCTCAGGATTGGAGGAACAGGCCGCCAAACCCACCAAAAGAACAGCAACAAGAGGGATGCGGCGCAACATGTCGGTCATCTCCAGAATTTGCCCCAACGGTCTTCCAACTCGTTGGTTTGCGAGCCGCGAACGACCTCGTAGAGGCGATTGCGTACATCAAGACGTGCGCCACCGTCCCGCAGAACCGGGCGGATGGTCGTACCATAGCCGCCTTGCGTCGCGGTGCCGCTCAGCCAGTCGATCGGCACCGTGAAACGTATCCCCTTGTCGAAAGAGCCTTCGCCAAAGTCATCGAAGGACACATCCGTGAGGGTAAAGAAAGCACCGACCCGGAAGCCGTTGTCGAATTCGCGATCCAAGGAGAAGGTCGCGCCATAGTCGCCCGCGAGGTAACGTCCGACATCGACCTGCCCCAGATAGCCCCCGCCGAAATCATAATAGGCAGAGGCATGACCGGTCACGATGTCATACTCCTGAAAGCCGAACAGCTGATCGAACTCGCGTTTCTTGGCATAGTTGAGCTCAGCGCCCAGCGCGAGCGGGCCATTGACGGGCTTCCAAAGCAGCTCACCGGAGACGCCACCATACATGGTTTCTAAATAGCCTGCCGTCACGCGGCCAAAGAGGTTGGTGCCGGGGCGAAAGAAATATTCCGCCGTCAGATGCTTGATCTCAAGATCGGATTGCGTCGCATAGGACACGCTGTCGGTGCGCACATGCGGCAGAACGGAGTTCGAGGAGCGCGTGCTTTCATCGAGGTTGCCGACGAGCGGCTGACGCAGCGTGCCGGAGAAGATCAGCCCCCGCATCGGGGTAAAGGACGCCTCAGCCTGAAGACCCGCATCGGCACGAATGGGGTCATCGGGATCGAACAGGGCCGGGTCGAGATAGGGCGTGAGACGCCAATCGAATTTCGGATAAACCCCTGCGATAGATTGGGTTTCCGTTCGCGGCGCATCCTCGATCCGGGCGCGGGTGTAAGATCGCCATGTGCCATCCAGATCGTATTCCAACTCCTCAAGGTCGGACCGGCGCAGCGTGGTCCGCGAGGTGGTCATGCCGTTCGCGGTCGCTTCGAGACGAAAGGTCGTGATCTCCGCCGGTAAGGTATTGGCCAACACCCGCGCGGTGCGGCCCAGCGCCTGAGCCGTGGCGGGATAACGCCCGTTGACGAAGCGCACGGTGGCGGTGCTGCCCGCAACCGAAATGCCCTCAAGAGCGATCCCCTCCGCTTCGAGTGCGGCATAGGTGCGGCTCTCGCGGGTTTGAATGCTGGCCTCATCCCAGGACAGCGCGGCCGCGGTGCGACGCGGCAAAAGGGCGGGAGGTGCGTCTTCTATGCCACTGCTATATTTCGGGTTTTGCGGATGAACCGGTAGGCTGGCCAAGAACCCGACCTCGGAGCCATGCAACGCGTAAACCGTCAGAGCCCCGCCGTTCTCGAACCCATAGGAGAGCGAGGCATTGATCGGCGTCTTATGTTCAAACCCGGCGTTGGCGACTTCTGTTTCATAGGCGTCGGAGGAATATTCGAGCGCAAAAGACAGCCGCGGGCTGATCTGATAGGCAAGCCCACCGAACAGGGCTGCATCGCCTCGGAACCACTGGTCCAAGTCAAGTTGTCCCGTATCGGTGCCCGAAAAAGGGCGTGTTTTGAATTCATCCGCGATGACGCCCAGAGGATTCTGAAACCCACCATAGCTGCTCAGACGTCCCCAACCGATCCCGCCTGTCACAGAGAGGCGGTCGTCCATGAAATGTTTGGTCGCGGCAAGATATTCAGAGCCATAGACGCCTGTGCCCCCGAAATCGCGAAGCCCAACGACCATAGAGGGTCGCAGCCCGGTTTCCTCGGCCAGCAAATAGCCGAAATCGAAACTGCGGTCATAGCGTGCGCCATCGCCGCCATCAAAACTGTCGACGATCGCATAGCGGAAGGAGCCAAAGATACGGGGCGTGAGCTGGAAGCTCAGGGTGTATTTTTGAACGCCGCTGTGAAAGGCCGAAGACAAAAGCAACGTGCCGTCCTCGAAGACTTCGCCAGTCGGCATATCGATCAGGCCGGGCGTGCCGAATTCCGAGACGGGAAAGCGCAGATCAACATCCTGAGCATGCGCTGCGCCGATACTCAGGAGAAGCAGAGAGGTCGAAAGTCCGAGGCTTTTATGCAATACGGTCACGGTTCCACCCACACGCGATGATTTTGCATTGCAGCATAAATCATAAAGCCCCCCTGTGAACCCCAACCTTAAGTTGAGCGCTACTCTGCTTAGACCTGTGTCCGAATTGCAGCGTGTTGCGTGCCCAACGCGCGCTGGTTTTCATGTTTGATAAAGGATTTTCTTTAGCTCTTGGGCGAACCGCATCGAAGTCTCGGCTTGCGATGTGCTTGGCCTGAACCATGAGCAAAGGACCCTACAATGTCTGACCCCTTTAAGAACCGCGCCCCGTCTCTGAACGGTCCGGCAACCGATCTCAGCCCGGTTACACCGTCCAACACAGTGGATTTCGCGACGGTGGCTGTCGCGCTTTATGTCGAAGGCGCAGGCAATCTGTCGATCGTCACGCAAAAAGGGGAAACCCGGACGGTGGCCGTCGCAGATTTTGCCATTCTTCCGGTTGGGGTCCGCCGGGTGAACGCCACCGGAACCACCGCCACGGGCATCCACGCCTTTATGGTGGGGTAAAAACATGCTTGGACTGGATTATGGCCTCATGGGGTGTGCGATGCGACAGCGCACCTCGGTCGGCTTTTCCCCGACAGACGTGAGCGGGCTGATCGCATGGTACGACCCAAGCGACCTGACGACGCTCTTTCAGGATGCCGCGATGACCACCCCCGTGACGGCGGATGGCCAGCCGGTCGGCGCGATGCGCGACAAGAGCGGGAACGGGTATGACCTGAAACAAAACACAGCGACAGCGCGCCCGACGTATCGCACCGATGGCGCCGCACATTGGCTTGTGTCCGATGGTGTGACCGGCCGCCTCGAGGCCCTTCTGAGCCTTTCGAGCGATCCCTCTTTGTGCTTTCATTCGGCGCATAGAATCCTGAACAACACGGCCAAAGACGACATTCGTCTCTTTGACCTCGGGGTCGGCAATGGTGCCTTGGCGGCGACATTCGGGACAGGAAATTATGGCTGGCGCCATAACAACGGGAACAACCTGTTTGTCCCCGCTACTGCGGGCGCCGACGCCGTCGGATCATGGGAAAGAACGACGGGAGACACCTATGGGCAATCACGTTTCTATCTGAATGGCGTACAGCAAACGACATCCAGTTCGGCGAACGGCACGAATACTGTGACCCTCTCAGACACAAACTTTTTCCTCTTTGGCAATCCCGCAACCACAGGCTACATGGCAAATGTCAGGCTTTATGGCGCGATCATAACAGCGAGCAACCCTGCGGCAGACCGGTCTGCACTGGTCTCATTTCTCCAACAACAATACTGAGGCGCGATACGTAGGGCGCCTAAAAAATGGCCTCTCATATAGGGGTTTCTACTCGCAACCCATGCGGCTTGAGTAGAAACCCTGCCTTGGAGGAATCGAACCTAGACAAAGCCCACGAAACGCGAAATGTTCGGGGAAGGAGACCCATCTGCCATAGGCTTTCGCAAAAAAGGATCTACCTGCCCATGATTGTATCGCGCGAACTCGGCTTTGTTTTCATGCACAATCCCAAGGTGGCGGGAACCTCTGTGCGAGATGTTCTTGAGCCCCTGCGCGATACGCCTTTCGACTTTGCCAATAATTATCCCGATCCGCTGACCGGAGAGCGCATCATTGATCGCAGCCATATCGGCATTGATGAATTCGCGCATTTTTACCCGGACATTTGGCAGACGACCCTTTCACTGCCCTTTTTTGCACTGTACCGCGATCCCAAAAGCCGTTTTCTGGCAGCGGTGAATCAATATTCCAAAATGTACGGTGATGTGGACATTCGCTTCGCTGATCAAGCCAAACGCAGTGCCTTTTTCAAAAAGCTTCTTGAGGCGCTTGATGCCCTCGGCGTTGCAGAAAATGCCATGGAAAATCACGAATATGCGTTTTTTCGCCCGCAGTGGATTTTTTTGAAATCGGAACGCGCCGACGCAAAAAATCTGGACATTCGCCCTTATCCCGTCTCCGCCTTCAAGGATTTTGCCGCAGACATTTCGAACATTCTGGGCCGCGATCTCCATTTTGCTCGCGAGAACAGCAGTGAGCAGTTTTCTGTCGGAGGCCCGATGGGGGCCATCCTATCCAACAACACGATCAAGAAGTCGCTGCGGCGTCTGCCTGGAGCGATGACGGCGATGTCTCTTTTGCGCAAAAGCCGCAAAACGGACACTGAGCGCGAAAATCTGCAACCTGAGGTACGCTATGGTCTCAACGACCGCGACCTTGAGGCATTTGATCGTTTCATTGCACGATTTTATGCGAAAGACTTGGATCATTTCCGCGCCCTCGGCACGCCTTTCGACCGTGTGTATGAAACCAGTACGGTTTGACAGAATGAACAATACCCAAGAGGTAACCCTGCCTGCCAATCGAGCTTATTTTTCGTTCAAACACAAAGCCCTACGTGCGATTTGGTCGATGACGTGGCTGATTTTCGCAAGCTGGACCCCGAAGAAATTCGCACCCTGGCGCCGTTTCCTCCTGCGTTCGTTTGGCGCAACGATTGAAGGAAATTCGGATGTCAGAGGCTCAGCGCGCGTTTGGTATCCTCCGAACCTGCAAATGGCCTCTCACTGCATTCTGGCTGACGGGGTGCAATGCTACAATATGGCGCCCATCCGGCTCCATCTGAGCACGATCGTGTCGCAACGCGCGTTCCTCTGCGGCGGCACGCATGATTACACGAAAGGGGATCACCCCTTGATCACACGCGCAATTGAAATCGGTCCTCATGCATGGGTCGCGGCAGAAGCCTTTGTCGGGCCGGGCACCATCGTCTCCGAGGGCTGTGTCATCGGCGCGCGTGCGGTTGTGAACGGGCGCCTTGAGCCCTGGAGTGTCTATGCAGGCAATCCGGCCAAGCGGATCAAGGAGCGCTTGATCGACTGGAAAGAATCTGCCTGATGCGAATACTTCATGTGACACCAACATATTACCCGAATGTTGGAGGCATCGAAGCCGTCATACGCAACATGTGCCGCGAATTGAGGGAACGCGGACATGACGTTGCCGTCGCACATCTTGAAACCGGCCTGTCGCAAGGTCAGGACCGCGATGAAGAATGTGACTTTCCGATCTACCGAATCCCGCTTCTGGGGCATCGTCTGCTCGGATTGGCGCCAGGACTTCGCAAGATTGCAAAGGAGTATGACATTTTGCATGTTCATGATCCGCAACTCATGGCGATTACGGGTTCGGTCCTGCTTTATGCACGCATCATGCCTCGCGTTCTAAGCTCACACGGGTTTTACGGACATACGAAAAATCTTTCACAGTTCAAGGCGCTACACCAGAAACTGGCCTTCCCGCGTCTTTTGAAATCTTACCATTCGGTGCTTGCCGCAAGCAAAAGCGATTTTGCCCACGCATCCCTCTACGCCGACAACATTGAACTGTTCGAAAATGGCATCAACGTCGCAGCCTTTGCGCCTCAGCAACCGCTTTCTGAGAAGGACTTGCATCGTTGGATTTATTGGGGCCGCATTTCCCAGAACAAACGTCCAGACCTGCTTGTAGATCTGGTCAAGGCCTGTGCGGATCGCGGTCACAACATCCATCTGACGATCACCGGGCGTCCGTTCGACGATATGCAAAGCACTTTGAAGGCACGTCTGGCGGATCTGGACATGCCAGATCATTTCGACCTGCGCCCTCCCATGGATGACGCCGCGCTCAAAGCCACGATGGCGCAGGCGGGCGTCTTCGCCTCCGCTTCAGAATATGAGGGCTTTGGCCTTACGTTTATCGAGGCAATGGCCGCAGGTCTCGGCATCATTTGCCGAGATGCTGAGCCCATGTCGGAGTTCGCCAACAGCTCTGGAGCCGGGATCGCCGTTGATTTCAGGGATGTGGATCGAGCCGCAGCACAGGTCTGCGATTTCCTGGATCAACACGCCAACACCATAAGCGCGTCAGCGCGCAGATTCGCGGCCAAATACAATTGGTCCGACAAAATATGCGATCTGGAACGCGTCTACGACAGCGCCCTTTCGGCTCACAACACACCCTCTTCTACCAAAAGATCATAGGGCGTCAGCCCACGATCCGAAGCGCGTGTTTCCAATTCGAACAGCTTGGCCTCGACGAGGGTGCGATACCAATAGGCTTGCAGGAAATGAAAGAAAAACCCCTCTTTCCCATCCAGAAACCCACGCCCGAAGATGTAGCGATAGACAAAATACAAACTCGCCCGCAGCGTTGAGGGGATCCGCGTGTAGACCTTTTCCTTGAGCCAACGTTTGCGCGCGGCCTGCCCGCTCATTGTCTCCATACCCGCGTCTTTCGTCGTCCGCTCCCGCTCCATGATTTCCACCATGTCATAGACTTCCCGCGTCGCGTAACCGTTGTGCTTGGCCACCCACCACGACAGATCGTTGAGGTTGTGATCCACCAGATCGCCGCCCTCAATGGTTTCGCTTTGAACGTTCTCAACGATGACATGCTCATCCATCCAACGTTGCTCAATCCGGCCCGCGCCCGTGCGCCAGACCCTCAGCATCATCGCCGGATAGAAAAAACCATGCGTGATAGGGCGCCCGAGGAAAACCATCTTGCGCCGTAGGTAAAGCGCGTTCACCGTCTCATTGGGCGCGGAAAGCCATGTCTTCAAAGAGGTCCTCAGCCCGTCTTCCAGATACTCATCAGCATCGATGCGCATGGTCCAGTCCGAAGTGATGTCACAGCTATCCAAGCCGAACTGAAATTGCGTCGCGTAGTTCTTCCACGGATTTCGCGCCACCTCCGCCCCAAGGCTCTCGGCAATCTCCACCGTGCGATCCGTCGAGAAACTGTCGATCACGCAAACACGTTCCACAACGCCATCCAGCGACCGGATACAGCGCTCGATATGCTGCTCTTCGTTGAAAGTTAGGATGATGGCGGTGATGGTGTGCATCAAACGGCCTCTTTCTTGGCGATCTCAGAAAAGGCCATGCGCAGCGCTTCAGAACAGGCTTTGGCCGAATACACGTCTTGCTGAAGCCTCTGTCCATTGTCGCCGATCTGCCTCAACCGCGCCTCAGGAAGCACCTTGAAATCACGCAAGGCCTCGCGCAGTTCCTCTGCGCTTTCGCCGATGCGGATCGCGGCATCATGCGTAAATCCAAGCGGCAGGTTACACGCCTCTGTCATCAGCACCGGCAAGCCGATCGCCCAGGCTTCCAAAATACTCATCGGCAAGCCCTCGCTCTTGGACGGCAAGATGAACGCATCCGCCGCAGAGTAACTCAAAAGCCGGTCCTCACCATATTGCGGGCCCGCGAAAGTGATATTCCCATAGGTGTTTTCAACTTCGGAAATCTTAGCCTCAAAGCCCCCTGCTGCATCGACCCAGCCGCAAAAGACCAAATGGACGGTGTCAGCAAACCCCGGATCAGACGCCGACAGAGCCTCCCAGGCCGAGACCAATTCACGCCAGCCTTTTTTGTCATGTATCCGCCCAAAGAAAAGCAGCACCCGCCGATCTTCCATCTCGGGCCGCCACCATTTCGGCCGCTGGGTGGCGCGCGGCAGGGTCGGTACGAAATTCGGCACCACAAGCACCTTGGCCTCCGGCACCACGGCTTTGACGTCCTCGGTCTCTTTCGTCGTCAAAACATGAAACAGACTTGCCCGCTTCAGAAACCGGGAATGAAACACCAAAGACACCGCCTTTTTCAGCATCTTGGAACGCGCGAGAATCCAGGCCTCCAACATCCCGTGCGGTGTCACGACATAGGGCCTCTGATGCGCCGCACTCCAGCGCAGCGCAGCAAGGCAATGATACATCCAAAGCCCGTGCACATGAGCGATGTCGTAGTCGTGCGACTTCAAAAACCGCGTCATCTCCGGCGCATAACCGAACCCACGCAGCCGATGGCGTTCGAACGTATGGATCTGAATATCGGGCCAATCCGCCCGCGCCTCTTCAAAGCCATCTGAGCGAAGAGTGACAACTGCGATCTCAGTGTCATCTCGTTGTGCCCATTCCCAGGCCAAAAGCCGCGCCGCCTCGGACACACCGCCCCCGCCCCGCGTTATGGTGGGAAGGATCAAAACGATCTTAAGCGGACGATCCGTCATGGTGCGACCTCGCCCCGAAACACGAGTGCCTCGACGGCTCGCGCGAAAGAGGCCACATCTCCAATCTCCGCGGTCTGTCCGGCCCCGATGCTTAGCTCACGCCACAGGGCCTCGTCCTCGCCCACAAGCGCCATATATCGCGACAGCCCCACCGCGTTGCCAGGCTCGAAAATGAACCCGTTCTGCCAGTTGCGAACAAGCAAATCCCGCGCACCGCAGACCTCGCTCACGAGGACGGGAACGCCCATCGCCTGCGCCTCGATCACCACATTGCCGAACTGTTCCTCGATGCTCGGCAGGATCAACGCCAGTGTGTCGCCCAGCGTTCGGGCAATCTCATCGGTTTGCACAAAGCCTCGAAACACCAAGTGATCCGTGAGACCGAGTTCTTTGACCTTCGCCTTGATATCCGTTTCCAATGGCCCGCTGCCACAGAGGTGCAGCTTGCGCGGCGCCTGCGTCCGCGCCGCATAAAGCGCGTAGGCCTCAAGAGCCAACATCAGGTTCTTTTTGGGAATGAACCGCGCGACGATGGTGAAGTGGCGGTCGGCGAAGGGCGTGCCTTCGGGGGCTGTGGGTTTGCCCGCCAGATCTCGAATACGTTGCACCGAAAGCGTATTATATTCGCCCTCAATTGGAGTGACGCCCAAGAACCGAAAATACTCTCGCGTGCGAATGCCCGACCCAAGCGCCCCTTTGTAGGGCAGGAGGATGAGTTTCTTAATCAGCTCTCGCGCCGGCTTTCGTGGCAGATCATCGAACTTCGCGCAGCCCATGATGTAAGGCCGTCGTCCGGTCAGTGTCAGCCAGAACGCGAAGGCGGCAACATGCGGGCGCTCGTAATTGCACAGAAACCAGCTTGTGCCGCGATACCGCAAAGAAAGCTTGATCAGCGCGATAAGTTTACGGATTTTGGAGGCGCCTGCCCCGTCGTGAAGGGTGATTTTTTCAAAGCTGTCCCGTGTCTCACTGACCCAGTCATACTCTTCGGAGTGCTTCCGTTCCTCAACACCGAGACATGTCGCACGCCCATCCAACTGTCGAACAACGGCATCCACCCGATCCGCATGCATCGGACCAAAGTTGTCCCAGAGAAAAGCGATGCGGGTCATGCGCGCGCTCCTGATCGACTTGCCTTCACAAGAAAACGACGTATGGGGCGCAAAATGCTTTCATAATTTAAAAGCAGCAACGCGATGAGCAACTGGCGATAGGTATTTCGCATTGGGTAAGTCTGAGCCACGATAAAGAAAAGCGTGATGAACACGGACGTTGCGAGCAATTTTACAGGTGTTTTTGACGCATCTAGTTTGGCGTTTCCTCGATACAGGAGGAACAAAGTCAAACCGTAGATCAAGATATACAAAAGCCCGAAGTGATAGACTTCTCCTATCGCACTCATCGGCACATACCGATGAAGTCTAACCTGATGGCTTGTCCGAATACTTCCGAAACCGTCGATTGAAGACGGAAAAGGAGAAAAGGAAAGGATTTTGTATATTTCTGCAAACTCTGCATCGAACCGGATAGAGTCGGTTGTGACGAAAATGCCTTGCACAACAGAACCGACAAAAATCCTCCAGATCGGTACATCTCGGGCGGCATCAGACAGAATAAAATGAGTTGGGATCGCAGCTATGCCAAAAGTTCCGGTTGAACGTCCATGAAGCGCAGTTACAAACATCAGAACGCACATGGAGAATGCAGCCACTGCTGCCAGACGGTGACGCGGCGATGATCCAAATAAAAGCAAACTGATCGCAATGGCGATAAAGATCATCCCTGACGACCGTGAAGCGCTCGCCAGAGAGATCAGCAGGCTGGGAACAACCATCAAAAAACCGAGGATTGCGGCTCCCGAATTTCCCTTCAAATAATTTGCAGTCGCTAAGGCAGCGACCAAAACCCCCAAAAGACCGAGACTTGATTTTGCCAGCTCGGGTATCGCGCCCCCAATTCTCATTCCTTCCGAACTGCCAATCAGGAGGTAGGTATTATTCCTCCACAACACACCGAGATCAATCGTTCCCAGTCGAATGACCAAAATGAAGAACATCAGCAGATACAATATTTGAGAGATTTTTTTCAGCTTTATTTCCGAAAGCTTTTGGTAGTTCAGACTTTTTTCCTGCTGAATCCCGAGAGTGGCCGCATAGATGAATGCATAAAGCACCCCATAAAATAAAACGCCAAACGCAGGACTGTAGTAAAACGTACCAAGGCTACCTGCGGAGAAGGATGAGCCAGAAAACGTAAAGGAACTGTATAAAAAGAAAGTTTGTGCAACAATGATATAGCCAAATGTCATCAGCGCAGCCGAAGCCAAATGCAGCCTGCGTGCCGCTTCTGCAAACAAGAGGAGTTCCAAGCCGAAAACCAGAAGATATACCACCGTTAGGAACTCCTCATAGTCTTCAAAGCAATCGCCGCATCCGTCACGACCAAGGCAACGAGCACCGGGACAATCGTATTCGGCGAGACATACGGCATCAGCGCGCAGGCGAGGTACAGACCGAGGGCAAGGAAGGCGAATTCGGACTGACGATTCACGGCGATCAAGCGCGTGCCCAATGTCGTCCAGACGGCACAAAACGCCGCCGCAAGCCCCAGAAGACCAAACGCGAGACGGCTTTGCACAATTTCGCCATGCGACATCGCGGAAATCACAGTCGGACCGATCAGAAAGAGGGCGAGTGCAGCAGGGATCATGACACCAAGTGTAAGCCCCATGTTCAACTTCATCAAACGTGCCGTCAGCGCATGATCTTCTGCCACTTGAGAACGGGTCAGTTCAGGCAGGCTGGCGCGTGTCAAAAGCCCTGAAAACTGCATCGGAATCCGGGTCAGCATCCGGGTCGTGGCAAAGATCGCCGCCGCCGCAGGGCCGAACACCCAACCGATGGTCAACACGACGCCCTGCAACCCGAAGGAATTTGCAATGGTCAGGGTCAAGGCGGACAGAGACGGCGAAAACAGGCGTTTGAGCGTCGTCTTTTCCGCATGTTTCCAACCGACCCGGCTCCACGGCTCGCGTTTCACCTGAATGCGGGAGAACAGAACAAGGCTGATCAACCGCGCAATACATTGGGTCATGGCGGCCTCGATGAGACCAAAGCCCAAGAACACCCCAATCAGCACCGCAAGTGAGCCCGCGAAATAAAGCGCGTCGTACACCGCAGTGCCCAAAGCGTATTTATGCGTGGCCTGAAACACAATTTTGCGAATGCTCATCTGCATGGACAGAAGAGCGGCCATGACGATAAATGCGATCGACCAAGCGATCTCATCGCGCCCAAAGGGGCCTTGCGTTCCCTGATCAGAGAGCGCGGCCCACCCAAAGGCGCCCGCCACACAGATCAGCCCGATTGCAACCGTCACCAGCGTCAAAAAACTCCACACGGTTTGAAAGGCGATGACGGCAGCCCCCGTATCCTTCCGCTCCATCGAGGCCGTCAAATCCACCCCCGCCGCAACGCCAAGCCCGAAATCCGACAGCGCCAAATAGGTCGGGATCGTCGAGATCATAAGCCAGACACCAAACCCATCCACGCCCCATGCTTTCGACAGCACAGGCACGGCAACGAGTTGGGCAATCATGATCCAAATTTTGCCAAGAAGATTGGCGCCGGTTCCATGAACCAGCCTCTGAAACGCAGGACTGAGACGAGACATGCCAGTCGACAAATCTGTCACCCTACCCCTCCAAAGACACCGGTAAGTCCAGCCCGTGCTCTTTCAAAAGCGCCACACGTTTGGCAGCTTTCAGGTCTTCCTCAACCATCTCTGCGCACATCTCTTGCGCGGTGATTTCCGGCACCCAGCCGAGTTTTTCCTTGGCCTTCGTCGGGTCCCCCAACAGAGTTTCCACCTCGGCCGGGCGAAAATAGCGCGGGTCGATGCGCATGATGACATCGCCCACCGTCAACGCGGGCGCCTTATCGCCAGTCACCCCAGAAACGATGGCAACTTCATCCACGCCCTCGCCAGAGAATTCCAGCTCGATCCCCAACTCCCGCGCGGTCCAAATGATGAATTCGCGCACGGAATATTGCACCCCGGTGGCGATTACGAAATCTTCGGGCGCGTCCTGTTGCAGCATCATCCACTGCATCCGCACGTAGTCCTTGGCATGGCCCCAATCGCGCAGCGCGTCGATGTTGCCCATGTAGAGACAGGGCTCAAGCCCCATAGCAATGTTGGACAGGCCCCGCGTGATCTTACGCGTCACGAAGGTCTCGCCACGGCGCGGGCTTTCGTGGTTAAAGAGGATGCCGTTACAGGCGTACATGCCATAGCTTTCGCGGTAGTTCACGGCGATCCAATAGGCATACATCTTGGCCACAGCATAGGGCGAACGCGGATAGAAAGGCGTGGTTTCTTTCTGCGGAATTTCCTGCACCTTGCCGAACAGCTCCGAGGTGGACGCCTGATAAAAGCGCGTCTTCTTTTCCAGCCCCAGAAAACGGATCGCCTCCAACAGGCGCAGCGTCCCGGTGGCATCCACATCGGCGGTGTATTCCGGCGCCTCAAAGGACACGGCGACATGAGATTGCGCACCGAGATTATAGACCTCATCCGGCGCGATGTCGCGCAACAGACGCGTGAGGTTCGAGGTATCGGTCAGATCGCCGTAATGCAGCTTGAGACGCGCCTTATCCGTGTGCGGGTCTTCGTAAATATGATCCACGCGCTGCGTGTTGAACAAAGAGGCACGACGTTTGATCCCGTGAACCTCATAGCCTTTCTCAAGCAAAAACTCCGCCAGATAGGAGCCGTCTTGACCAGTAATGCCGGTGATCAGTGCCTTTTTCATCTGTTTCATATTCCTTCAGGTTTTACTGCGCATGTCAGTGGTACTTAGACGTCTTCGACAGATACGCGCCTAACGGCGAGATGTGTCATTCGCGTTTCGAGCCGGTCCAAAATCGCCGACATATCCCAGTTTTCCAAAGCTCTTGTCCGCGCCATGCGACCGTAAGCGAGACGTTGCTCAGGATCATCTAAAAGTGCTTCGATCGCCTCAGCAAAGGCAATCGCATTCCCGGGCTCCGTCACAAGGCCTGCGCCCTCGACTTCTTGGGCGAGAGCCGTTTCCGGATAGGCCGTGGCGACAACAGGTCGCCCAGACGCCAGCATATTCGTCAGCTTAGACGGCAGCACCAGTTCAGCCACCCCCGCAATCTGCGGCAGCAGATGCACATCCGCCATGCCTAACGCATCGCTCAGTTTTTCGAAGGGCTGGAGCGGATAAAAGCGGATATTTTTTAGACCTTCTGCCTTCTGCTTGAGCGTCTCCAGAAAAGGTCCTTCACCACAGATCACAAAAGTCAGATCATCGCGCTCCGCCAAGAGCCGCGCCGCCTCGGGAATGATTTCCAACCCCTGCTTCGCCGCCACATTGCCCGAGTAATACGCCACGTAGTCCGTCTCGATCCCAAGTTCGGCGCGCATTGGCGAAACGCCTTCGATCACCTTGACCTTCTTCAGGTTCGCCCAATTGCGGAATTCGAAAATCTTTTCTTCAGGAATACCGTTTTTGCGCAATTTATCGAGCATCGGCCCGGAGATGGAGCTGATCACATCGAATTTGCGCATCATCCAGGCCTCAAACGCCCGCGCCGCCCGACCGAGACGGCTTTCCGGCGCAATCGCCCCCGTGGCAAAGGCGGCCTCGACCTCGAAATCCTGGATGTGAAGCCAAAGCTTCGCCCCCGTCAGACGGGCCGCCACCCAAGCCGTCACGGCGGAGACCAGCGACGGCGCGACCACGAATACGACATCGGGGCGGCCCCGGAGGGCATCCGAAATCATGCGGGGAAACGCCGTCATGGCAAAGCTTGCGTAATGCAGCATCCGGGTTTTGGCGGTCGGCACCTTGGGGACATAGAGCGGACAATGCACGACTTTCGGCCCCGCCTCCGCGGCCTGGATCGTTCGATAGCCGTATCTGGGCCAACCCGGACGCAGATGCCACTGCGGGTAATAAGGATGCGCACAAAGCACCGACACATCATGCCCGCGCGCGGACATCTCCTGCGCGAACCCTGTCGAATAAACCGCAATCCCGATTTCTTCCGGCGCATAGTTCAAACTGAGGCATTGTACTTTCAAATCACCACCGCTTTCTCAAGCTACAGAAAGGACCACCCAGCGCGCGCCCAAGGGTTGATATGCGACCTTAGCACCCCCAAGGTGACGCTAAGACACTTTGGTATTTACGCAGCACAGGTCATCATTATGCAAGCGCAGAATACACCACCCTTGTGCAACTGCAGAAAAAATGTCACGCAAGTAAGGAGAAAGATCGCCACACGTGTCGGTTGTGAAACTTTTTCTTGCCGTCGCGCCTAAAATTCAGACTTTTCAACAGCTGAACGAGAGCAATCGATGACGAAGAAAATTTATATCGCCGGACACCGCGGAATGGTTGGCGGAGCGATCATGCGCCGCCTGCAACACCGGCAGGCCGAGGGCGAAGATTTGATCCTCATCACCCGCACATCTGACGAGTTGGACCTGACAAATCAGGCTTCCGTGCGTCATTTCATGCAAACGGAAAAGCCCGATCAGGTCATTTTGGCGGCGGCAAAAGTGGGCGGCATCATCGCCAACAACAGCTACCCCGCACAGTTCATCTACGAGAACCTGATGATCGAGTGCAACGTGATCCACGCGGCCTATGAATCGGGCGTGAAAAAGCTTTTGCAACTCGGGTCATCCTGCATCTATCCGAAACTGGCCACTCAACCCATGCGCGAAGACGCGCTCTTGACCGGGACGCTCGAACCCACGAATGAACCCTATGCCATCGCCAAGATCGCCGGGATCAAACTCTGCGAAAGTTACAACCGGCAATACGGTGTCGATTACCGTTCTGTGATGCCCACAAACCTCTATGGCCCCGGCGACAATTTCCACCCGGAGAACTCCCACGTCCTGCCCGCCTTGATCCGTCGTTTTCACGAAGCGGCCCAGCGTGGGGACGCGCGTGTGACAGTCTGGGGGTCCGGCAAACCAATGCGCGAGTTCCTGCATGTCGACGATATGGCCGAAGCCTCGCTCTTTGTTCTGGATCTCGACGACGAAACCTATCAACGCGAAACCGAACCGATGCTCAGCCACATCAACGTCGGCTCCGGCACGGATGTGACCATTCGCGAGCTGGCCGAAACCGTAGCGCGTGTCACCGGCTTTGAGGGCACACTGGACTTCGATGCATCGAAACCCGACGGCACCCCGCGCAAATTGATGGATGTCAGCCGTCTGGCCCGCCTCGGCTGGACAGCCACAATCCCTCTGGGGCAGGGCATCGAAGAAACCTACGCTTGGTTCCTCGCACAAGGCCTGGATCAACTTCGGTCTAAATAAGCGGAAATCCACTGATTTCCTGATCGTTTTAAAGGCAGAGACCGACCCGCCATGGTATAACCGAAACCAAGACCCGAAAGTCGCATGTGTTTGCGCCAAATGACAGCAAACATGCAGAGTACTGGCAAATTGCAGTGAATGAGAAAAACGTGTCCCTAGATCGCCCCATACGACAAGCTCCGCAAAACGCGTCTGCCGAAGATGATGTGATCGATCTTGGCGCCATCCTGAGGACGATGTGGCGCCAAAGACTTTGGATTCTGGTGAGCGTTGCGCTCTTCACGGCACTTGGGGCCTTTTATGCCTATAAAATCGCCGTCCCGAAATATCGCGCGACATCCGTTGTCCTCCTCGATACGGCACAGGATCAACTGATCGACCTCGGCGCTGTCCTGCCGAGCCTCGGCGCCGAATCCGAAGCCATCAACACAGAAGTCGAGGTCCTCAAAAGTCGTCGGCTTCTCGAACGCGTGGTCAACGCCGCCGATCTGACACAGGACCCCGAATTCAACGGCGCACTGCGCCCGCTGAGCCTCAAGGCAAAACTCAAAAACCTTGTGACTGGTACGACACCGGTCACACCGAGCGCAGAGCAACAGGTCACCAGCGCGATCAATGCGCTTTTGAGCCGGATCTCGGTGCGCAACCTGCCGAACACCTATGTCCTGCAAATCACGCTGGAGACGGAAAACCCCGCAAAATCCGCGTTGCTCGCGGACACGATGGCCGAACAATACATTCTCTATCAGATGGACGTGAAGTTCGAAGCGACCCGAGACGCCTCCGAATGGCTCACCTCACGTGTCGCAGATCTGAAAATCGAACTTGAACAAGCCGAAGCCCGCGTCGCGGAATTTTCCTCCAATTCAGAAGTGGTGAGCATAGAAACCGTGCAGGCCCTCGAACGTCAGCTGAAAGAGCTGCGCGATCGGCTACAGGCGCTTCGGTCCTCTTTGACCGCGGACACAGAACGTTTGAGCGCCTTGGAAAACGCACAAGACGCATCTCCCGAAGAAAAAATCGTGCTGGCGGACGATCCGCGCCTTGAAACGATCTTTCGCGAAAACGGGCCCAGCCCCGCGTTCGAAGCGCGTTTCCGCCAGATTGTCAATCTCGCCGATGTCCAGGTTCAGCGGACACAGGCCCAGGTTCAGGCCTTGATGACAAGCGTCAGTGCACGCGAAACGGATATTGCACGGCAAAGCGATGAGTTGATCCAGCTTCAGCAACTGACACGCGAGGCCGAGGCCAGCCGCCTGCTCTATGAATATTTCCTGAGCCGCCTCAAAGAGACCTCGGCCCAAGAGGGCATTCAGCGGGCAGACAGCCGTATTTTGTCGAATGCCGTCCTCCCCTACGGCCCCTCTGAACCGCGCAAATCGCTTATTCTGGTCATGTCCGCCCTGCTCGGCACCATCATTGGCGTCGGCGGCGTGTTGCTTCGAGAAATGCGCCAGAACGGCTATCGTCAGCCCTCCGAACTTGAGGAGGACACCGGCCTCCCCGTCATGGGACAGGTGCCGCTTTTGCCCACATCGAACCGCCGACAGGCGCTCGAGTATCTGGCCATGAAACCCACCTCCGCCGCCGCAGAGGCCGTGCGCAACCTGCGCACATCCGTGCTTCTGACCAGCCCGGATAAATCACCGAAAGTCATCATGCTCTCCTCCGCCTTGCCGGGTGAGGGGAAAACCACGGTCTCCTTTGCACTGGCGCAGAATTTCGTTGGACTCGGCAAAAAAGTCCTGTTGGTCGAAGGCGACATTCGGCGCCGGGTCTTTAGCCAATATCTCGACGTGAAGGACGCCAAGGGCATGATAGCCGTGCTTTCGGGGGAAACCACCCTGACCGAGGCGGCAATCCACGATCCGGTGCTCGGCGCGGATATTCTCATCAGCGAGCAAACCGATGCGAACGCCGCCGACATCCTCTCGTCGCAACAGTTCAAGACCTTCATCGACACCGCCCGTGCAACCTACGACATCGTGCTCATCGACACGCCGCCCGTGCTCGTGGTGCCGGACGCCCGTGTCGTGGCTCAGCTCGCCGATACGCTCCTATTCACGGTGCATTGGGACAAAACGTCCAAGACACAGGTACGGGACGCCCTGCGCATGTTCGAAATGGTCGGGGTCCGCCTCAACGGGCTGGTGCTCAACCAGATCGATCCGAAAGGCATGAGAGAGTATGGCTACGGCGACAGCTACGGGGCTTACGGAGCTTATGGCAGCAAATATTATACAAACTGATCATGCTGCTTAAATTTTCACACATTTAAGGACACGGATGTGATGCGCAGAAGCCTCTTCCACGATTTTGCTATCGAAACCGAATGGTTTGAAAGGCGTTTTTTGGCTATGAATTGTCACACCGATAAGATCACATAGGGGCAAGATCCATGCGTATTGCAGTCGCCATTCTTACCGCCCTAGCGCTCTCCTCCTGCGGGACAGTGTACAAGAGTCAGCGCGTTGTCGCGGGAACAACGGATGAGGCGAAAGTCCGCGTGATGGACGTGACGCCCCAGTCGGTTCTTGTCGCCAACAGATCGTCCTACTCCCCGCGTGAACTTCCCGCAGTTTTCAACATGACAAGCGGCACAGGCGGCGGCCTTCGTGGCACCGGCGCAGTACCCGAGCCGGCTTATACGGCTCAGACCCGCCCGAACGCCCTTGAGACCCGTCTTCCGCCGGAAGTCACCCTGCAGCCCTACAAGATCGGTGTCGGCGATGTGATCCTTCTGGCCACGCCGTCCGGCAATTCCATCGAGGAACTGACCGGCCTTTTGGCAGCGCAAAACAGCCGTCAGGGCTACACCGTACAAGACGATGGCAGCATCGCGATCCCGGATGTCGGACGTGTGTCCATTGCGGGCATGACGCTTGAAGAAGCGGAAGCAAAACTGTTCCAAAGCCTCGTCTCCGCCCAGATCGAACCGACCTTTAGCCTCGAAGTCTCGCAGTTCAATTCCAAAAAAGTCTCGATCGGTGGCGCCGTGGGCACCCCTGGCGTGGTCCCGATCACCCTGACCCCGCTTTATCTGGACGAAGCGCTCGCCACTGCGGGCGGCACGACGGCGACGAATCTCGATTACACCTCCGTGCGCCTTTATCGCAACGGGACGATCTACCAAATCCCGCTTGAGGAGCTCTATTCCAAGAGCAGCATCAAGAAAATCGTGCTTCAGCCCGGCGACAGCATTTTCGTCGACGACACTTATCAACTCGATCAAGCCTCCGCCTATTTCGCGCAGCAAATCCAGCTTGCGCAATATCGCCAAGGCGCACGTTCGACGGCCCTTACCCAACTTCAGGCAGAGGTCGGTCTGCGGCGCGCCCAACTTGACGAAGCCCGAAACAACTATCGCGCACTCACCGAATTCGATGCCACGGACCGCGACTATGTCTACCTGACCGGCGAGGTGAAAACTCAGGGGCGGTTCGATCTTCCGCTCGGTCGTCAGGCCAGCCTCGCTGATGCGCTCTATGAGGGCGCAGGAGGGATCGCGACAAGCTCGGCAGACCCCCGCCAAGTCTATGTCCTGCGCAGCTCCGCAGATCCGATGGAATTCGACTCCCTGACAGCCTGGAAACTGGACACCAGCAATGTTGCTGCACTGGCTCTGGCGACCCGCTTTGAATTGCGCCCAAATGACATCGTGTTCATCGCCGAGCAACCGGTCACACGGTGGAAACGCACCATCGATCAGATCACGCCGACCATCATCTCGATCGGGGCCAATGCGGCAAACGGGTGACGTGATTGAATTTACGACTGGGGAAAGAGTAAGCAACAGGCTCAGGAATTGTGCCGTTCGTGTGACGCGACTGGCCTGAAAGCCTCCGTTTTCGGTAAAAAAGCGGGAATTAAAGCTTTCCTCATGCATTTTTGCGATGAATCGCGTACACTCAACTTAAAGACGATTTAGATTCCCCTACTGTACAGGGGAGCCCTCCCTCGAAAATTGTGAGTTCATCATGTCCAAATATGCCCTCCTGACGATCACAGCCCTCGCGCTCTCAACGACCAACGCGGTGGCACAATCCACCTCTGCAATCGATTGTAGCCTCGCAGCCAACGCCAACAGCCCGGCATGCATCATTCTTCCGCCTGTGGGCGATGTGCAGAACTTTGTGCCCTTCATCGCGCCTGCCCTCGCGGCGGCCGGTGTTGCGGCTCTCGCAGGTGGCGGAAGCGCGGATTCCACCACCTCCACGACGGCCACCACGTCGACCACGAACTAAAGCGTTTATATGACGCTGCGCGTAAGGCATCCTTCGGGGTGCCTTTTGCATTTGAGAGCCTAACACGCGTCGGGCTCAACACTTCCTTAGTCCTTCTCTGTTGTACTCCATGCTGAACCGATCCGCGTCGGAGCTGGGGAAGAACACCCCGATGTTTTCATCAGGGGTGTTGCCATGCTTATCAAAACCATCACGCGCTTTGCCGTCCTATGCGTAAATCTGTTTCTTATCGCCCTTATGCTGGCCGGAACGTCCGCCGACGCAGCACAGTCGCGGTCAAACCAACCGGGCGCAACGATTGTCATCACCGGCGATCCGGGCGGAAGCGTGAAGGCGCGGTATAATGAAATCGCTGAGATCAACCGCCTTGGACAAAAGGTCGAAATCCGCCGCGGCGAATGCGTCTCGAGCTGCACAATGTTTCTGGGCGCCGACAATGTCTGCGTGTCGCCCCGGGCCAGCTTTGCGTTTCACGGACCCTACCGGCTCGGCACTAAACTGAGCCCTGCAGAATTCGATCATTGGTCAAACATGATCGCCGCACATTTCCCAGAGCCGCTCCGTCAATGGTACATGACCACGGCGCGCTATAAGATTTACAACGTCACCCGCATCTCCGGCGCGGAAGTCATCCGAAAAGGCGTAGCGCGCTGTCGGTGAGGCATGATCGCGACCCCACCCACACATTCGACACCCCAAAACGTTAACGCCGCCAGATTTGAAAATGCAGTTTCGTAGAGTTTGTGATCATGAATTCTACGAATTGGGCATATTTAACGCAGAGGCAAGATCACTCGCCTTAAACGCGACTTCTCCTAGACTTCACACAGGTTACACATCTATCAGAGAAAGAGTAGGTAACGACTTTTGCGGATCAGGGAACGAACAAATGCCATTGATTACACCGGTTATTTTGTGCGGCGGTTCTGGAACTCGGCTTTGGCCTCTTTCGCGAAAGAGTTACCCAAAGCAATTCGTCCCACTGGTCGATGAACAAACGCTGTTTCAGGCCTCAGCCAAACGTCTGAGCGGCACGAGCGGCAAACTGGACTTTACGGCCCCCACGGTGCTCACTGGCTCAGACTTTCGCTTCATCGTCACCGAACAGCTTTCCGCCATCGGCATCGATCCCGGCGCCATCCTGATCGAACCGGAGGGTCGCAACACCGCCCCCGCGATCTTCGCCGCAGCGCTCTATCTGGTCGAAAAAGACCCGGAAGCCATCATGCTGGTAGCGCCGTCTGATCATGTCGTGCCCGATGTCGCCGCCTTCCATACTGCGATTGAAAAGGGCCTCTCTGCAATCGAGGCCGGCAAGTTGGTGACCTTTGGGATCAAGCCGACGCACGCGGAAACCGCCTATGGCTATCTCGAACTGACCGCTGAACCGGACGCCTCCGGCTCCGCCGTCGATCTCAAACAATTCGTGGAGAAACCCGACGCGGACCGCGCCGCCGAAATGGTCGCGGCAGGCACCTTTCTCTGGAACGCCGGGATTTTCCTGTTCAAGGCGAAAGACATCATCGCCGCCTTCACAAAATACGCCCCGACCCTGACGGCCCCCGTCACGGAGGCCGTGGACATGGCACAGGTCGATCTCGGCTTCCTGCGTCTCGACCCCGAGGCCTGGACCAAAGCCGAAGACATTTCCATCGACTATGCCGTGATGGAAAAGGCCGACAACCTCGCCGTCGTGCCCTTTGACGGTGGCTGGTCCGATCTGGGCGGCTGGGACGCGGTCTGGCGCGAAGCGGGCCCCGACGAGAACGGCGTTGTGACCTCCGGCGATGCGACCGCAATCGACTGTAAAGACAGCCTTATTCGCTCCGACAGCGACCGTCTCGAAGTGGTCGGCATTGGGCTTGAGAACATCATGGCCATCGCAATGAATGACGCGGTTCTGGTCGCCGACATGTCCCGCGCGCAAGACGTGAAAAAAGCCGTCACCGCGCTCAAGGCCAAAGGGGCTGATCAGGCCACGCAATTCCCGAAGGATCACCGCCCCTGGGGCTGGTTCGAAAGCCTCGTGGTCGGCGGGCGATTTCAGGTCAAACGCATCCACGTCCACCCCGGCGCGGCGCTCAGCCTGCAAAGCCACTTTCACCGCTCTGAACATTGGATCGTGGTCGAAGGCACCGCACGCGTCACCGTCGATGACGAGGTGCAACTGGTGACCGAAAACCAATCCGTCTACATCCCACTGGGCGCCGTCCACCGGATGGAAAACCCCGGAAAAGTGCCGATGGTTCTGATCGAGGTGCAAACCGGGTCTTACGTGGGTGAAGACGACATCATCCGCTACGAGGACGTCTATTCCCGCGGCCAAGGCGCGAAAGGGTAAGCACGATGGCTCCCAAATTCGGCACCAGCGGGTTGCGCGGGCTTGTCACCGAGCTGACGGATGAGCTCGTTGCGGATTATGTGCATGCCTTTTTGAGCACGGTGCAACCTGACACGCTTTACGTGGGTCAGGATTTGCGGCCCTCCTCGCCACGCATCGCTGAAACCATTTGCGACACGGCACGGGGGGCGGGCGTGGATGTCATCGACTGCGGCGCGCTCGGCACACCGGCGCTGGCGCTATCCTCCATGGCCGCCAAAGCCCCCGCGATCATGGTGACCGGAAGTCACATTCCCGCGGATCGCAACGGTTTGAAATTCTACCTTGCGGATGGCGAAGTGTCGAAAACGGACGAGGCGGCGATCAACGCGGCCTATGCGCAAAAATCCCGCTATGAGGGCAAGGCGAGTGGCACCTATCAGGAGGCGCCTGAGGCCGAAACGCACTATATTGCGCGCTACATCGACGCCTTTGGCCCGGATGCCCTCAAGGGCCTCAAAATCGGTGTCTACCGCCATTCTTCCGTGGCCCGAGACACGATGGAAGCCATTTTCACAGGCCTCGGCGCAGACATCGTGCCGCTGGCCCATTCCGACACGTTCATCCCCGTCGACACCGAAGCGGTCGATCCCGAAACCCGCGAGAAACTGCGCGCCTGGTGTCAGGACAATCACCTCGACGCGATCGCCTCCACCGATGGCGATGCGGACCGGCCGATGCTCACCGATGAGACCGGCAAGGTCATTCCCGGCGACATTCTCGGCGTGCTGAGCGCGCAGGTTCTGGGTGCAAACTCCGTGGTCACGCCGGTCTCCTCCAACGACATGGTACGCCGCCTGCCGGAGTTCGATGAGGTGATCCTGACCAAGATCGGCTCGCCTTTCGTGATCGCTGGCATGGCCGAGGCCAAACATCCAGAAGTCGTTGGCTTTGAGGCCAATGGAGGCTTTCTTCTGGGCTTCGAGGCCATGCTCAAGGCCCCGCTGTCGCCCCTTCCGACCCGCGACTGCATTCTGCCGATCCTCGCCCCTCTGGTGGCCGCAAAACAGGCCGGGCAAAGCCTGTCTCAACGGGTCGCCGCCTTGCCGCCGTGCTTCACCGCCGCCGACCGTGTGCAGGAGATTAACCGTGATAAGGCAAAGGTCTTTCTCGACAATCTGATTGCAGACAGTGACACGCGCGCGACCTTTTTCGCACCCTTCGGCACGATTGCCGCGATGGACCTCACCGATGGGCTGCGCGTCGATTTCGACAGTGGCGATGTGCTGCACCTGCGCCCCTCGGGCAATGCGCCGGAGTTCCGCATCTATGCTCAGGCCCAGAGCGAGGACCAAGCGCTCTCATTGGTGAAAGCCGCCTATCAGGACGTCGCAAAAGCCGTGCTGTAAGGCCTAAAGCGCGCTCTGCAAATACTCCACTTGACCATCCGCGATGAGCGCCGCCGTCAATCGTCCGGTGGCATAGGCCCCCGTGTCGATGGAAATCACCCTGTTGCGCTCCTGCGGCATGTCGACGATCGTGTGGCCATGCACGATCCAAACCCGATCTGGCCGCATCTGACGCCGAAAACCCCGGTGCCCCCACATCAAAGTCTTTGGATCCTGCTCCGCGATGGGCTTGTCCGGATCGGCCCCGGCATGGACCACGGCCACATTGCCGCTTTGGAAAGAGAACGGCCTTTCCGCCAGCCAAATCGCCAACCCTTCCGGCATCCGCTCCAAAAGCTGATCCCGTGCACGCACCAAGGCCTCGGCAGAATTCTCGATCCCAAGCTCGAAGGCGCCAAAGCTTGCCATGGTCTGTAACCCGCCATGGCGCATCCAACGGTTCCCCGCCGCGTCCGGCGCCACCAGAAACTGCAACATCATGTCTTCGTGGTTGCCACGCAGGCAGATCGTGTTCGGGCGCTCCGCCTCGATCTCCCGAAGCCGCGTCAGAACCTCTGCGCTGTGGTCGCCGCGATCAATGAAATCGCCGACAAAGACCCAGCGCGCGCGCGGCGCCTGTATCGCAAGCTTATTCAAAATGTCATCGAGACAGCGGAGCTGGCCGTGAATATCGCCAACAACGGCCAAATCCTCGTCCGGTTTAGGCAGGCTTTGCGACCTCCGAGAGGTGAATGTGATGTCCGGCACCGGCTGGCGACGCAAACGTTTGAACATCTGGCGATCCCCTAAAGCGTTTCTCAAAGAACTTGAGGCACTCAATTTTTGAGAAACAGAGCAATATCAATTCAGTGTGGCAACGTTTTTCGCTCAATCTGTTTTAGTTTCAACGAAAAACGCTTTAGCCTGTCATCCGGGCATCGTGCTGGCGGATTTCACCCACCACCAGGGATTGCCCTCGGCCAGTTGCAACGCGGCAGCATCGGCCTTGTACCGCTCTTCGAACAGCGCAAAACAGGTGGCTCCAGAGCCCGACATGCGCACCATCTGCGCGCCGGGCGCCAAAGCCAAAGCCGTGAGCGCCGCCGCCACTTCGGGCACAAGTTTCACCGCAGGACGTTCCAGATCGTTGCGCTGCGTGCCGAGCCAATCGATGAAGGACAGGCTATCGGGCCAGTCAGACAAGAGACCCGGCATCTCCATATTTTCCTTTCTTGCCAAAGCCTTGAACACCTCCGGCGTCGACACTTCGACACGCGGATTGACCAACACCATGTGCAACGCAGGCATGGTCACGGGCGTCAAATCATCGCCGATCCCGCGCATCCGCACGGGCTTTGCCGCCAGACACACGGGCACATCGGCGCCCAAAGACAGGGCCTTTTCCGCTGAAACCGGCGTCGCACCCAGTCGCGCGGCCGCCCGCAAAGTGGCCGCCGCATCACTCGATCCGCCACCAATGCCGGACGCGGGCGGCAGGTGTTTGTCGAGCACCATCTCCATCGGCGCCCCCGCTAGCTCCGCCGCGCGCATCACCAGATTTGTCCCATCCGTGGGCACGCCCTCGGTAAAAGGGCCGGTCACAGTCAGCGACGAGGTGGCGGCGGGCGTCGCCGTCACCTGATCGCCCAAATCGATAAAGGCCACCAGACTGTCCAAAAGATGATAGCCATCGTCGCGCTGGCCGGTGACGTGAAGCGTCAGGTTGATCTTGGCGGGCGCGAAAACCTTGACCGTCATCAGCCGTCCTGCCCTGCCCGCGTCGGCTCTTCGCCCTCGTCGATCAGAACGCGGTCCAGCCCGACGTCGATCTTGCGACGAATGCGATCCGCCTCATCCTCTTCCGGCTCGAACGACAGGGCACGGTGCCACTGAAACCGCGCCTCGCGATCCCGGCCCACGGCCCAGTAAACATCGCCCAAATGGTCGTTGATGATCGGATCGACCGGCATCAATTCGACGGCCCGCTCCATCGGCTCGACGGCCTCTTCATAGCGGCGCAGACGGTAGAGACCCCAGGCGAGGCTGTCGGTGATATAGCCGTCCTGCGGCCGTGCCTCGGCGGCCTTGCGGATCATATCCATCGCCTCATCGAGGTTGGTTTTCAGCTCCAGAAACGAGTAGCCGAGATAGTTCAGCACACGCGGCTGATCGGGTTCGAGCGCCAAAGCCTGACGCAGGTCGGATTCGGATTTTTCCCATTCGCCCAGCCGCTCATAGGCCGTACCACGCGTGAAATAGAGCGGCCAGAGCCCGCGCGTTGGCGGCTGATGCCGCTCGATCACGACGGAATAGGCCTCGACCGCCTCTTCGTAGCGCTCAGTGCTGCGCAGGGCATCGCCCAGAGCAATATGGACATTGTCCATCTCGGGGTAAGACTTGGTCAGTTGCCGCAGCACCTCCAAAGAGGCCTCGTCCTTGCCCGCCGCGCGCAGGGTTTCGGCGCGTCCGAGGTTTGCAATCGGAAAGGCCGGATCATCCTGCGCAATGCTGTCATAGGCTGTGGTGGCAAGATCGTAATTGCCCAGACGCTCCAAAAGTGCTGCCACGTTCAACACATAGGCGGCCTCATCCGGGCGAAGTGCCTCGGCGATGCGGGCGTAGAGCAGGGTGTAGGCGTCATCAAGCCCGCCATCGAGCGCGGCGGCCACGGCAAAGAACACATCGGCGATGCCGTCGCTGGCGCTGCGCACAACGTTGAACGGCACGGTTTCGCCCGCAGACAAAGCGGCACGCATCTCTTCAAGCTCTGGGTCCAATACGCCCTCGCCGAAGGCACCGTTCAAGACCTCAAGCGCCTCACCATTACGTTCGAGTTGGCTGAGGATTTCGACCTTCGCCAGAACAGACGTCCGCGCGTCCCGCACGCCGTCCTCGGTCAGGATCGCCAACGCGCCTTCGTAATCACCGACCAGCCCCAGGGCCAAGGCCTTGTTATAGGCGCCAAAATGTTCAAAGCCTTCGCCAAGACCAGTGCCCTCGTCGAACAATTCCAAAGCGCCGGACATATCGCCCTGACCGATATGCGCCCAGGCCAACATGAGACCATCCACCACGGTGCTGATGCTTTGCCCATTTTCAAGAGCTGCGATGAGACCGTCGTAATCGCCATCGCGGGCCAACAGCGTCAGCTCGGCCATGGCGGCGATCTGGTTGCCCGGCTCGATCTGATTCAACAGCGCGGAATAGCCTTTGGCGGCGTCGAATTCCCCCATAGAAATATGTGCCGAAATCACGGATTCGAGCAGGACGGGATTTTTCGGGTCCGTCACCAGCGCGCGGGTGGCATAGGTCACGAGATCCTGAAAGCTGCGGTCCATCGTCGCCTGACGCGCGGCCAGATAGGGGCCCGCATCGGCCATGGCGGAGGCGGGCGCAAGCGCGGCACTGCTGCCAAGCAAGAGGCCAATGGCCGTAAGGGCGGAAATCATGCGGCCGCTGCGTTGTGTCACCTGTGGTCTCCTCGGACATTTTCCTGCGTGGCCCTGAGACTAGCCGCCAAACCGCCGCACCGCAATGCAAACGGGGGCCGTGTTGGCCCCCGTGGTTGATCTTGGAAAACACGTTGCCGTGAAAGGCTTACATGTTCGGATAGTTCGGGCCGTCGCCGCCCTGGGGCACCGTCCAGGTGATGTTCTGGCTGGTTTCTTTGATGTCGCAGGTTTTGCAGTGCACGCAGTTCTGGAAGTTGATCACGAACTTCGGCTCTTCACCCTCTTCGGTCAGATATTCGTAGACACCCGCCGGGCAATAGCGCGCCGACGGGCCGCCGAATTCTTTGTAATCGACGTCAATCGCCACCTGCGGGTCCTTGAGTTTCAAGTGACAGGGCTGGCTCTCTTCGTGGTTGGTCGCCGCGAAGGACACGTTGGTGAGCCGGTCAAACGAGATCACGCCATCGGGTTTCGGATAGTCGATCGGTTTGAATTTCTCCGCCTTGCCGGTCGATTGCGCGTCGGTTTTGCCGTGTTTCACGGTGCCAAACAGAGACCCGCCAAAAATCTGGTTGGTCCACATGTCGAACCCGCCCAGTGCCAGCGACGCGGTGAGGCCGAATTTGGACCAGAGCGGCTTGACGTTGCGCACACGCTTCAAATCCTTGCCGACCGCGCCCGTCCGCAGCTCGGTCTCGTAGCCTCCCAGCGTGTCGCCGGAGCGGCCCTCTTGGATCGCCGCAAAGGCGTGTTCCGCCGCCGCCTTGCCCGACAGCATGGCGTTGTGGTTGCCCTTGATCCGCGGCACGTTGACGAGGCCGACGGAACAGCCCAGCAAAGCCCCGCCCGGAAACGCCGCTTTCGGCATCGACTGATAGCCGCCCTCGGAAATCGCGCGGGCGCCGTAAGCGACGCGTTTGCCGCCCTCCAAAAGCTCCTTCACCAGCGGGTGCTGTTTGAAGCGCTGGAATTCCATGTAGGGGAAGAGGTAGGGGTTCTTGTAGTTCAAGTGGACCACGAACCCCAGATAAAGCTGATTGTTTTCAGCGTGGTAGACAAAACCACCGCCGCCCGCGTTCGACCCCAACGGCCAGCCCATCGAGTGCCAGACCTTGCCTTCGCGGTGCTTTTCGGGGTCGATCTCCCAGATCTCTTTCATGCCGAGACCGAATTTCTGCGCATCGCGGCCGTTTGAGAGGTCGTATTTCGCGATGATCTCTTTCGCCAGAGACCCGCGCACGCCCTCGGAAATCAGCACATATTTGCCGTGCAACTCCATGCCCGGCTCGCTGTCCGGCCCGATGGTGCCGTCGGCCTCAAGCCCGAAGACACCGGCAACGACGCCTTTGACCTCGCCATTGTCACCATAAACCAGCTCAGAACACGCCATGCCCGGGAAAATCTCGACGCCCAGCTCCTCGGCCTGCTCTGCCATCCAGCGGCAGACATTGCCCATCGAGACGATGTATTTGCCGTGGTTCGACATCAGAGGCGGCAGCGGAAAGTTCGGGATGCGGATCGACCCGGCTTCGCCCAGCACGTGGAAATGGTCTTCCTTCACCTCGGTGGTGATCGGCGCGCCGCGCTCTTTCCAATCCGGGATCAAAGCGTTCAGACCCACCGGATCGAGCACCGCCCCAGACAGAATATGCGCGCCCACCTCGGAGCCTTTTTCCAACACGACGACACTCAGATCGGCGTCCAATTGCTTGAGCCGGATCGCAGCAGACAGACCCGCAGGACCAGCCCCCACAATCACGACATCATATTCCATCGCCTCACGCTCGATTGCTGACATATCTGTTCTCCCTGGCTCTGGCGGCGTTTGTTGGCCTAAGTAACCTTTATGCGAGGGCTTGGTCAATTTCCGCCGTGCTGTTTCGTGACGTCCCAAAGGCCCTGCGACGCATAAAAACTCGCAAAAAGGCAAATATTGCGACAGTGAACAGCACAGATGCGTAGCCATCCACCGCGTAATGCCATCCTGTATAGACAGAGAGGAACAGAATCGTCGTCGCAAAGGCGATGCCGACAGGGGCATAAAACCGCGAACGTTCCGACACATAAAGCGCCCAGATCGTCGCCATCGCCACATGCATCGACGGGAAAGCGGAAATGCCGGAGCCGCCGAGTTGCGCACCTCCATTTTCGACATATTGAGCCCAAAGCGCCTGTTGCACACGGTCGACGGACGTGCCCGGGAAGGTCAAATCGGACAGCGACGCCACCATTGGCGCGAAGTGATCGCCGCCCGTGACCAGATCGGCATAGATCGGCCCGACGGAGGCAAACACAGTCGCCAGTACATTGCCGAGCAGAACCCAAGACAGCGCATAGAGGCTCAGGTAGCGGGCCTTGCGCGCCGGATCGCTGTCGCCCAGAGCCAAAAGCATGGGGAAAGAAAAGGCAAACGCGCCCCAGAGACCGGAATAGGTGAAGGCCGCACCATCCGTGTCGATCCAGCCGCGCAGATCATGCGCCACCTGCCAGGCATCGCGCCCGCCGTGCAGCATCCGGTCCCATCCGGCCAGCATCGGATCGGCCCAAAACGGCATGAGGGTCGGGATCACCGCCTTGAACAACGTGTAGCCGGAGACCAGTGCGACGGTCGCCGCGAATCCCAAAGCCGCCTCGCCTAAGCGTCGCGGGTGTTTCCACGCGAAATAGCCGAACAAAGGCAAAGTCCAAATTACCCAAGGCCCCGCGCCCATATAGGCGATGGTCGAAAGGGCAAAGCCGACGATGCCGGGGATATGCGCCGTCGTGCCACGGATCAGCACCGTCGCCACGAGGGCGAAGAGAAAAAAGACAAAAGAAAATCGTGCGAACCCGACCACGCGCAGCCCCTTTGGCATTTGGATTTCCTCGCAAGATGCATCTTTAATTGGGCACAAATACGACCGCAGGGCGGGAATTTTGCGAAATGAGGAAACAAAAGTCTCTGAGGCGTTCCAGAAAACCCCCTTGAAAATCCCCTGCATTCCGGGTCAGGTAGGTCGACAAACTGAAACAACACAAGCACGCGGAGACCCCGACAGGTCACTGCAGTGCTTTTTTCGTGCAGATGAGTGGCCCTATGGAAAAGATTCTCATGACCCGCGCGGGCTATACCGCGCTGAACGACGAGCTAAAAAAACTGAAATCCGTGGAGCGCCCGGCGATCATTCAGGCGATTGCGGAGGCCCGCGAGCTTGGCGATCTCTCGGAGAATGCCGAATACCATTCCGCACGCGAGAAACAGAGTTTTATCGAAGGTCGGATCAAGGAGCTCGAGGGCGTCCTGTCTCTCACCGATGTGATTGATCCGAAAACACTTTCGGGCGCGGTGAAGTTCTCCGCCACTGTGACCATCGTCGATGAGGACACGGATGAGGAAAAGACCTATCAGATTGTCGGCGAGCACGAAGCCGACATCGAACGCGGGCTTTTGAACATCAAATCACCGCTCGCGCGCGCCCTCATCGGCAAGGACGAAGGCGACAGTGTCGAGGTGCGCACCCCGGGCGGAGAAAAAGCCTACGAAATCCTCAAGATCGCGTATATCTGATCGAGAAAACGCGGTCGTGGAGGCCAGCTTGGCAGACGAAAGCCCGAAAAAAATCGAACTCGGTGTGTATCAGCGTCCTGAAGATGCACCGAAAATCACCGCGACCGAAATGATCGCCGCGATCCTGTCGCTGGTGTGGCTGGCCATGACGGCCGGCTATTTTATGATCGTTGGGACAGGCACAAGCGAAGGCGGATTCGACAGCATCCGCTTCGTGATGATGATCATCGCGATCTTCATGCCGATTGCGATGATCTGGGTCGGGGCGCTCGCCGTGCGGGCCTCTGTCACGATGCGCGAAGAGAGCCGCCGTTTGCAGGCCGCGATCTCCGCCATGCGGCAAGCCTATCTGTCCGGGCAACAGGGCGGTTCGAACGCCACTGTCGAGAAGAAACTCGAAGAGATCGCCGCCGCCCAACGCAAGACCGAGAGCACGCTCGCCACATTCACCTCGATCCGCCCGGGCCAGACGCCCGCCGAGGACAAGCTGGCGATCCCCGCGCCTGCGTTGATCGAGGATCAGGCCTCTTTGGCGCTTGGCACCCCTTCGGAAAGCCTCGCGCCGCCGCTGTCGGTTGCGGATTTCATCAAGGCGATGAATTTCCCGGAAACCGCCGAAGACAAAGAGGGCTTTCGCGCGCTCCGTCGCGCGCTGTCGGATCGCAAGGTCAGCCAGTTGATCCATGCCGCCCAAGACGTTCTGACGCTTTTGTCGCAAGACGGCATCTATATGGACGATCTGCGCCCCGACCGCGCCAAGCCCGAGATTTGGCGCCGCTTTGCCAAGGGCGAGCGCGGCCATGCCGTCGCCTCTTTGGGCGGGGTGCGGGACCGGTCGTCTTTGGCGCTCGCTTCCGCACGGATGAAACAGGACGCGATTTTCCGCGATGCCGTGCACCATTTCCTGCGCAAATTCGACAAGACCTTTGCCGAGTTCGAACAGACCGCCACGGATGAAGAAATCGCCGCCCTGTCGGATTGCCGCACCGCGCGCGCATTTATGCTTTTGGGCCGTGTGACCGGCACTTTCGACTGACGCGCGCCATCCGCATCAGCATTCGCAAAGCCCGTCTTCACATTTCGCCATTGGCCCTGACCGCAGCTCTCCCCTAGGGTGCAGCGGTTCCCAACACGTTGATCTCATGTCTTACTCACCCGCCACACAGCAATTTCTCAAAGGGGCCAAGGACGGCCTGCCCTTTCACATCGTGATCTGGCCCTTCGCCGCGATTTTCGGCGCGATTGCCACTCAGGCGGGCCTCAATGTCGCCGAGGTCATGGGGTTCTCCATCCTCGTGATCGCAGGCTCCGCGCAATTGGCCGCGCTTCAGCTCATGACCGAAAACGCCCCCACCGTGATCGTACTGGCCACCGCTCTGGCCGTGAACCTGCGCATGGGGATGTATTCCGCCGCGTTCACGCCGCATATCGGCAAGGCCTCGCTCGCGACCCGCGCTTTTGCCGCCTATATGCTCTATGATCAGCCCTACGCACTGGCGAGCATCAAGTTCGAGAAAGAGCCCGATCTCAGCCTGTCCGAGAAGCTCGGCTATTTCTTTGGCGTCGCCATTCCAATCGGCATAGCCTGGTATCTTTTGACGCTGGCAGGCGCGCTTTTGGGCGAGATGATCCCCACCGACATCGGTGTCGATTTCGCCGTGCCGATCACGTTTCTGGCCGTCGTCGCCCCGATGCTCAAGACGCTGGCGCATGTCGCCTCGGCGCTGACCTCCGTCGTGCTGGTGTTGGTGTTGAGCTTTATGCCTTACGGCACCGGGCTTTTGGTCGCCGCTGTCGCCGCGCTTTTGGTCGGCGCACAGGTGGAAAGCTGGATGGAAAAGAGAAAGGCCGCGGCATGATCGAGGCAAGCCCGACGCAAATCTGGATCATCATCATCGGAATGGCCATCGGCACCTTCCTGATCCGCTTTTCTTTTCTGGGTCTGGTGGGGGATCGCCCCCTGCCCGCGTGGCTCTTGCGCCTGTTGCGCTATACGCCTGTCGCGGTGCTGCCCGCCGTGGTCGCGCCGATGCTGATCGGGGCCAAGGCCGACACCGATCCGCTGCGCCTGTTCTGCGCAGCGGTGACAATCATCATCGGGGTCTGGACCAAAAACGTGCTCTGGGCGATCCTTGCGGGGCTTGGCCTGTTCTTCGGTCTCGGCGCGTTTCTGGGTTAAGCCCCACCACGGGCCAGCAACAGAGGCGGCGCCTGAATGAGCCGGCCATTATCGTCCGGGCTGTCATCGTAGTGCTTTTTCTCGGTGACGCCGGGCTGTTCGGCAAACCATTGCATCAGCTTTTTCGGCGACATGGTGCGCGGCGCGCTTTCAAACCCGGGCAAGCCAGAAAGAATTTCCGAGACACTGCTGGCGCACATCGCCTTGGGCACGGCGCCGTAGGCCTGCACCTTCGCCAGCGCCAGAGTGGCGACCTCGGGGCTGACGTCGATGGTCTGCTCGACCACATGCCAGCTCACCCGCGCGTGGTAATCGATGTAAAAGGCAACAGCCGGATCGCTCATGCCGAAATGCACGTCGTTCCGCTCCGGCAGATGCGGGTGATAAAACGTGCCCGCCGGGTCAAAGATCAACCGCTCGGAGGGCGCATTGACCATCAACGCCGAGTGACCGCCGCCGCCGTGGCGGTTGTTGATCACGGTGAAAAGCGTCAGTTGATAGGGCGCGCCGTGGACGTAATGCGACCGCGCGACCTCCGTATCGGGCGCCCATTTCGGTTCAGCGGCCCCACATGCAGTGAGAACGACAAGCGACAGGAGCCAAAAGGCTCGATGCAAGATGTGCAAAGTTTCGGCTCCTGGCCTATGTGATAACTTAGCCGTTAAAGACGGCAGCGATGATCAAAACGATAATGGACGCGGCTGCAACCCCGATCGACCATTTGATGAAGCCATCAAAGGTCTTTTCTTGTACGGAAATATCCATTTCGCCGTGTTTGTGGTCTGACATTGTGCGTTTCTCCTCCCGGTTTGGGTGTTTTCTTATGAATTAGACGATTCACAAACACCTGTCACGCCTTGGCGTCACCTTCTGCCTCTTCAACATCGCGCTCCTGTTCCAGATCGGCCACAAGACGGAACCCGATCCGCGCGGGCGGCGCCATCGGCGCCTGTTTCGGCAAAGCGCGCAGCATGACGTTCAGTTGGGTGACATGTTGGATGAGCTGGGTCTTGGTGCCCGTCTCATCCGAGCCGTAAAAGGTCACAATGTCAGGATCGAAAAAGCCGATGCCTTCGATGCGCATCACGCCGGTGTCAGAGCCGGCAAAGCCCATGGCGATCTCATGTTCGCTGTCGAGTTGTTCCTCGAAATTCTGGATATAAAGGATGAGGCGCTCATAGGCCCATTCGGCGGCGCTTTTCTCTTCGACCGGCTTTCGTACCATGGCGTTGGGCAGGGGTTTCTGCTCCGCCGTGCAGGTCTCCGGGTCGGCATGGACCACACGGGCCTGCGGCAGCGCGGCCTCTTCATGGGCTTCGGCGGTGGTGCGAATCTCGTCTGACGTGTGCGTGGGCATGATTTAAGCTCCTGTTTGCCACAGGATGGCACCATCTTCGCGCAGGCGTCCAGTCACAACGCCTTTGCGTTCGAGGTGACGGCAATGCGCCATGGCCTCGACCATAGCGAGGCCGTATTCGCCCTCTTTGATCGGACGTTTGAACAGCACATCGAAACAGTCGCAAGCGGTGCGCGGTTCCGACAGCACTTCGGTCAGCCGCGCCAGAGCATGGCGGTGGTTGTCGATCAAATGGCTGAGCCGCGCAGGCAGGCCGGTGTAGGGCAGCTTGTGCCCGGTGAGCACCAACTGGCTGTCACGCGCATGGGGCACAAAGCGCTCACAGGACGCAATCCAATCGCCCACCGGATCGGCCATCGGCTCGGTCGGAGAGACGCCAAGGTTCGGAGAAATCCCACCCAAAAGCTGATCGCCACCGATGACCAAAGCCTCGTCGCGGCGCCAGAAGGTCAGATGTTCGGGCGCATGGCCATCGCCGGTGCGAATATCCCAAATCTGCCCACCAATCTCTATCTCATCACCGTCCTGCAACCGTGTGTATCCAAGGGGCAGCGGGCTCACCGCATCGGCGGTGTTGAAGGGGCGCTCGGAGAGGCGCTTGGCGTAGACCTCCTCCGACATGCCGCAGGACCGCCAAAAATCACACATTTCAGGTGTTGGCGCGTCCTGAATATCAAGCCGCAACATACGTGCCATGAGATAGGAGGTCCGGCTTGTGAGCAATTCCGCGCCATGGTCGGACATCAACCAGCCCGCGAGACCGACGTGATCGAGGTGATGGTGGGTCACGATCACGCGCTTGATTGGTCGCCCACCAAGAGGCCCCGCCATAAATGCCTGCCAAAGCTCCCGGCTTTGCGGCGTGTCGACGCCGGTGTCGACCACGGTCCAGCCCTCGCCCTCATCAAAGGCGAAAACATTCACATGCCCCAAGGGCGGCGGCAAAGGCATCCGGGTCCAGAGCACGCCGGGTTCGATCTCGACCACGCCCCCCAGTTCTGGTGGCTCGAAGGGCGTGCGGATCGGGTCAGTCATCAGGCAGTCAGGTCCTCTGGGGCCAAGGCATAAATATCCTCCGCACCCAAACGCGCCTGCGCCAGAAGAGCGGTGTGCTCGGGCAGCATACGGTTGATGTAGAAAGCTGCAAGGCGCGCGCGCGGACCATCGCCGCCCTCGGCAATTGCGGCCTTGAGGTGATAATAGCCGCCCAGCACGCGGGCAAAGGCGCGCAGGAAGGGCACAGCCCCGGCAAAGCGGTCGTTCATCGGCAGCGCCAGCATCGCCTCGACGCCTTCGCGCAACGTCTCGGCGGCATTCCAGACGGCTTTCGCGCGGTTCGGAAGCGTCGCACGGGCGGCTTCGGCAAAGACCTCGATCTCGTCCAAAATCCCAAAGGCCGCATCACCGCCGTCCATCAATTTGCGGCCCACGAGGTCCATCGCCTGAATGCCATTCGTGCCCTCATAGATCGAGGTGATCCGCGCGTCACGGGCATATTGCGCCGCGCCGGTTTCCTCGATGAAACCCATGCCGCCATGCACCTGCACGCCGATCTGGGCAACCTCGTGGCCGATGTCGGTAGAGAACGCCTTGGCAATCGGAATGAGGAACGCGCCGCGTGCCTGTTGATCCGGGTCGGACCGCCCAAGGTCCAGCGCCACACCGCAGGCCAGCGCAATCGCGCGCGCCACATAGGTGTCCGCGCGCATAGAGGCCAGCATCCGGCGCACATCGGCGTGGTCGATGATCCCCACGCCCTCATTGCCCAAGGGCGATTTGCCCTGAACCCGGTCCTCCGCATAGGCCAGCGCCTTTTGCGTGGCGGCCTCGGCGATGCCGACGCCTTGGACACCGACACCCAGACGCGCGTTGTTCATCATGGTGAACATGCATTTCATGCCTTGGTGTTCTTCGCCGACGAGCCAGCCTTTGGCCCCCTCATAGGCCATGACACAGGTCGGCGAGCCGTGGATGCCGAGTTTATGTTCGAGGCTCACCACATGAAGGCTGTTTGCCTTGCCCAAAGACCCGTCCTCATTCGGCAGGATTTTCGGCACCATAAAGAGCGAAATGCCCTTCGTTCCCGGCGCCCCATCGGGCAGTCGCGCCAGCACGAGGTGGCAGACATTCTCGGAGAAATCATTGTCGCCCCAAGTGATGAAAATTTTCTGGCCGGTGATGGTGTAAGAGCCGTCGTCATTGCGCTCCGCCTTGGTGCGCAACGCGCCCACGTCAGAGCCCGCACCCGATTCCGTCAGGTTCATCGTTCCGGTCCATTCGCCGGAGATGAGTTTCGGGATATAGAGCGCTTTGATCGCGTCCGAGGCGTGGTGTTCCAGCGCTTCGATCTGACCTTGGGTCATCAAAGGCTGAAGCGACAGCGACAGACAGCCGCCGGACATCATCTCATTGACCGCCGTTGCCACCGTCAAAGGCAGGCCCATACCGCCATTCTCAGGATCGGCCAGCATGCCGATCCAGCCGCCCTCGGCAATCTGACCATGGGCCTCAGCAAAGCCCGGCGAGGTTTTCACCACACCGTCGGAGAGCGCGGCAGGCGTCAGATCGCCGCCACGGTCCAGCGGCGCGACCACATCGCTGGCAAGTTTGCCGGCCTCGGAGAGGATCGCCGCGATGGTCTCCGCATCCACATCTTCGAAACTGTCGCTCTCCAGGACGGACGCGAAATCGACGATGTGATCGAGAATGAACTGATAATCCGAAACCGGCGCGCGATAGGTCATATAGGTCTCCTCCTGAGCGGGACAGTTTAGCAAGCCTATGAGTCACCGCAAATTTGTCTATGAGACTAACGAACCCCTCTGCGCGTCCCAACCCGAACGCTGCGTCACGGGGCTCTGCGCGGCGATGGGTGATCAGGCGCGCCCGGCGTCGACGGACAAAAGCGCGGGGCTGACGCCGAGAGAGTTGAGCGCCGCTTCCCATTTCTGCGCATCGGGCGTGGCAAAGATGATGTCGTGATCCGCATCGCAACTCAGCCAACCGTTCTGCGCGATCTCGCCCTCAAGCTGACCCGGCCCCCAGCCCGCATAGCCGAGGCACAAGAGCCGATCCAAAGGCCCGCCCCCCAATGCCATATCACGCAAGATCTCGCGCGAAGCGGTCATGGCATAGCCCTCACTCACCGACATCGAGGCATGATCGGCGTCATAATCCGTCGAATGCAACACGAACCCGCGCCCGACCTCGACCGGCCCGCCGAAATGAACGGGCAAGGGCCGCATGTCGGGGCTTGGACGAATCTCCAACTGATCGAGGACATCGGCCACGGCGATTTCCTCGGAGCGTTTGTTGATCATCAACCCCATCGCGCCCTCGGCGGAATGCGCGCACATGAAAACCACCGCGTTATCAAAGCGCGGATCGCCGATGCCCGGCATTGCAATCAGGAGTTTACCTGTCAGATCAGAAGAAACGGGTTCCATAGGCCCACATCACCGCAATGTGCCGGGAGGTGCAAGGCTTCGTCACGCAGATGTTGGCGCAAAATGACGCGGAAGGGCGCCGGGACCGCCGCACAGGAAAGACATTTGGGCAACAGAATGCCCCTCTTCACGGCCAGATCGTCCAAATGTGAGTTTGTAACGATCTGCTCCCTCCTTATATCGAACCTATGAAAACACCTTTCGCGCCGCTTGCCACCGCTCTTTGCCTCGCCCTCTCCGCCCCTGCCGCACATGCGCAGGAGGCCTCCGATATGGCGCGGATCGACATTCTGCCCGGGTGGCAGATGGACAACGGGCACCGCATGGCCGCGATCCGCATCCGACTTGCGCCCGGCTGGCACACCTATTGGCGCAGCCCCGGCGAAAGCGGTATTCCCCCGAGTTTTAATCTCGCAGGCTCCGACAATCTGTCCCACATGGAGCTGCACTGGCCGGTGCCGGAGCTCTTTTCCGACAATGGCATGTGGTATCTCGGCTATGAGCATGAGCTGATCCTGCCGATTGAACTGGTGCCCGAGACCAATGGTGACATTCGGCTAAACGGCACGATGGATCTGGGTGTGTGCAATGACATCTGCATGCCGATGCAGGCGCAATTGAACGCGACGCTCACGCCTGAGGGCAAAGGCTCCATGAACAATCAGATCAAGGCGGCTCTGGCGGATCGTCCGACGCCCGTGGCCAATGTGAAATGCGATGCCGCACCTCTGCGCGACGGGATGCGCCTGACCGCGCATTTGAACCTGCCGTCGCTGCCGTCTGATGTGGTCGCTGTGATCGAACACCCGGACCGTTCCGTCTGGGTGTCCGAGGCCCAGATGCAGCGTAAAGGCGGCACGGTGGAAGTGCAAAGCGATCTGGTGCCCGCGGAGGCCCAGCCGTTTTTCATCGACCGCTCCGCACTGACCATTTCCGTCATCGGCGGCGGGCGCGCCTATGAGGCACAGGGCTGCACCGGAAGCTAAACTCCAAACAATTTAAAAGCCGCGAGACGGGTCAGATTTTATGTCCGTCCCGCACCCGCATCCCCGCCACCACCATATAGGTCGAGGCGAAAGCCGCGATCAGCCCGATCAAGAACAACGCCAAAGCCGACCCGAAACTGCCGGAGCCAAAGAGCATCGGCAACACACCGGGCAGGACCACCGGCCCGATGGTCATCACGAACCACAGAGCGGCAAAAGCGACAGCACCGATCAGCACCTTACCGACCGTGCCGGTGCGTTTCGGATTGAACAACCCGCGCCGCAACGCTGCCACCTGACGCGCCACATCAAGCTGCATCGCCAAAATGGCCGGCACCAGCGTCAGCACAATCACCATGCCAAAGCCCAAACCATAAGCCAGTGTGATCACCGTCGGCTTGAGGAACTGCGCATCCGCCGAGCTCTCATAAAGCAGCGGCGCCAGCCCCAAAACCGTGGTCATCGTGGTCAGCATCACAGGTCGCAAACGGTCGACGGCAGCGTCTATGACCGAGGGGATCAGCCCCCGGTCACGGCCATATTCATCCACGGTCGAGACCAAAACGATGGAATCGTTGATGATAATCCCGGTCATCCCAATGAGCCCCACGATGGAGAACATCGACAAAGGCACGCCCCAGATCGCATGACCGTGGATCGCACCGATGAGGCCAAAGGGGATCACCGACATCACCACGACAGGCCGTGTCCAGCTTGAGAAAATCCACGCCAGCGTCAGGTAAATCCCCAGGAGCACGCCAGAGAGACCAAGGAAGGCGTCGGAGATAAAGCGGTTCTCCTGCTCCGCGAGGCCGGAAATCCGGTGCGTGATGCCGAATTGCGCGTCCAACTCCGGCAGGATTTCATTGCGAATTTCATCCTGAAGCTCCGCCGAACGCGCCGCATTGCCCTCGTCCATATCGCCGGAGACGGTGAGAATCCGAAGCCCGTTTTCGCGCCGCACGGTGGAAAATCCGGTCTTGCGTTCAACGGTGACAATATCGGAAAGCGGCACATAGGCGCCCGAGGCCGCGCGCATCTGGGTACGGTTCAGGAAATCGGCGGTTAGCTCGTCTTCGGGCACTTCGACCTGAATGCTCGCGGTGCGCACGCCTTCGGGAAAGGTCGCCGCCTCGATACCGCCCAGACGATGCGCCAGAACCGAGCCCAGCGCGTCGATGGTAAAGCCCAGCGCCTCGCCCTGTGGCGTCAGTTCAAGCACCAGCTCTTCCTTGTCGTAAGACAGGTTGTCTTCGAGGGCCGAGACTTCGGGGAATTGCGACAGGCGGGATTTGAGCTCTTCAGCGGCGGCCTTCAGCGTCTCGGACTCGGCACCGTAGAGATCGACGTCAATCGCATCGCCGCCGGGGCCAAACCGCCCGCGCCGGAAGGACACGGTTTCCGCCATCGGATGGTTCACCACCTCCTCTCGCAGATCGCTGACAAAGGTGGCGGAGGAATAGGGGCGCAGGTCGGCGTCGATCAATTCGACCGTGATGCCGCCCAGTTGGTAATCCTCTTTGCCATTGGTTCCCGACAGGCCACGCCCGGCGTTCGAGCCGATCTGGGTGATCACATAGACCAGAGGATTGGTGCCATATTCGTCCTCGTAGCGCTGGCCAACGGCCTCAGCCGCGCGCTGCAACTCCTGCGCCATGGCGATGGAATCACTCCTGAGACCGGCGGGCACCATGGCGAAGTTGCCGGTGATCACGGGCTGTTCCGGCGAGTTGAAGAACCTCCACTGCACCTGACCTGAGATCAGCAAGGAGATTTGGAAGGCCAAGAGCAACACAGCCCCCGCCACCACCGGATAGCGCAGTTTGACGGACCATGTGACCAGCGGACGGAACAGACGTTCGCGAAACACCCGAAAGCCTTTGTCGACCTGACGCGAGGGCCAGTCGTACCAATGCGACCGCGATTGCGCGGTCAGGGAATGGCTCAGGTGATTGGGCAGAATGATGAAACATTCGATCAGCGAGGCGATCAGCACCACGATGACGGTGAAGGGAATGTCGGAGATCATATCCCCGAAACGCCCCGAAATGGCGGTCAGGCCAAAGAAGGCAATCACGGTGGTCACGGTCGAGGAGAACACCGGCGCGAACATCCGTTTCGCGGCATTCTCCGCGGCCTCGACGGGGCCTTCGCCCAGACGCCGCACCCGAAAATCCGCATGTTCCCCCACCACGATGGCGTCATCCACAACGATACCCAAAGTGATGATCAGCGCGAAAAGCGAGATCATATTGATCGTTAGACCGGCGGCATACATCATCGCGATGGCCGACAGCATCGCGACCGGAATCCCCGCAGCCACCCAAATCGCCGTGCGCGCATTCAGGAACAGAAACAGCAGGATCAGCACAAGTCCCAGACCCATCGCACCATTCGACAGCAACAGATCAAGCCGGCCTTGAATGGACTCCGCCCGCGTGCGGTAAAGATCGAGCGTCACCCCTTCGGGCAGGGTCAACTCCATCTCGGCGGCGACCTCTTCGACGATGCTCTGAATGCCGATCGCATCGCCCATATCAGACCGCGCCACCTGCACCGACACCGCCGGATTGTCGCCCACGAAAAACGCCTCATTGCGGTCCACGCCGTTGACCTCGATGCTCGCCACATCGCCGATGGTCAGTTGCGAGCCGTCGTCATTGCTGCGCAGCACGATGCTGGCAATATCTGCCGCCCCGCGTTTCTCGACGCCCGTGCGCACCCGCGCGCCGCCGTTGCCGACATTGCCCGCGGGGCTTGTGTCGGCGGCCGAAGCGATGGCATTGGCGATCTCTTCCATCGAGACGTCATGTTCGATCAGGCTCAGCGTCGGCACGCGCACGATGGTTTCAGAGGCCGCGACGCCGGAGATTGTCGTCCGCGTCACGCCCTGTGCAAAGAGCCGCGCGACCAATTCGTCCGCAAACCGCGCCAGCTGATCCAGCCCCACAGGTCCGGTGATCGCCACATCGGTCACGCGATCCGTCCAACCGCCCCAGCTCACCTCGGCATCATCGGCCCCATCGGGCAGTTCGGTCACCGTGTCGATGGCCGCATTCACATCGTCGGCGGCGCGCTGCATGTCCCAGCCCGGCTCGAATTCCAGCGTGATATTGCCTCGACCTTCAATCGAGGTCGCGCTCGATTCCAACACGCCCTCGACGGCCAAAAGCGTGGGCTCGAGCACCTGCACGATGCCATTGTCGACGTCTTCCGGCCCAGCACCGTCCCAAGCGACAGACACGCGCACGCTGTCGACCACGACATCCGGGAAAAACTGCGACCGCATCTGCGGGATCGCGGCAAGACCGGCACAGATCAAAAGCACCAGCACAAGGTTCGCCGCCGTCCGGTGGCGCGTGAAATAGGAGAGAATGCCTCTCGCCTTCGCCAATCCTGCTTCCTGCACAGACATCGCTTAGCTCCCCATCCGCTGTTCGAGACGCTCGACCAGATCGGCGGGCACTTGGTCTGCGGCAAGCTGTTCCTGAACGCGGACACGCATCTCTTTGGGCATGTCGTCAGTGCTGGCGACAAAGGCCAAAAGCGCGGCGCGGCGGTCCGCGGTGAGGGCGATCATATCGGCTTCGGCGGCGCCCTGTGCCACGCCCTGGGCCGCACCTTGTCCCGCCTCTTGAGCACCGTTCACGCGCACCCGAATGCCCGCCCCCAACAAGGGCGAGCGCTCGGCGACGACCTGACGTCCGACCAAGCCCTCGGTGTCGATGATCACATCATCGCCCTGACGGCGCAGCACGGAGACGGGCACCTCTTCGAGACGGCTTTGTTCGGTCACCGCCAGCACTGTGTTGTTGCCCCCAACAGCCGATGCGGGCACCAGGGCCACAGCGTCGAGCACAGGTTCTTCCAGCTCCACCGTCACGAAATCGCCGGGCCGAAAGCCCAGCACATCGTCAAGCCGCGCATAAAGCGTCCGCCCGCTTTGCCCCGTCGCAACGGCGGCACTTTCGCGCACGACGCGGCCTTGGGCCTTGAGATCCAGCCCCGCCACATCCAGCGTCACGGTGACATCCATCTGCGGCAGACGCGCGCGGTCGGTGACCAGCCGGGCGTATTGTTCCGTGGAAATGCGAAACGCCACCTCCAACTCGTCGGGATTGATCAGCGTGGCGAATTGCTCGTTGGAACTCAACAACGTGCCCAGCGCGCCGGACACATCACTCAGCACCCCGTCGAAAGCGGCCGTGACCGTCATGTCGTCGAGCGTGCGCTGCATGTTATCGCGGTCGATCTCGGCCCGCAGCACGGAGGTTTTCGCACTGTCGACGGCGGCCTCCGCATCGGCCAGAGCCTGACGCTTCGACAAAACGGACTGACCGGCGGCGGCATGGGACAATGCGGCCTCCTCCACGGAGCTGGCGCTGCCGACGCCCCGGTCGAACAGGCTTTGCTGACGGTCGAGCGCGGCCTTGCGCAGATCGAGCTGCGCGCGGGCGGCCTCCAGATCGTCGGCGGCAATCGTTCGGGCACGTTCGGCGTCACGCAGATCGGCCTCGGCCTCCAACAGATCGGCCCGCGCCACGCGAAGCGCGGCATCGGCGTCTTCGGTGTCGATTTTAAGGATCACCTCGCCCGCCTTGACCGCTCCGCCCTCTTCAAAGGCCTCGGACAGCTCGACAATCCGCCCGGCATCCGGCGCGCGCAGCTCAAGGCTTCGGCGCGCGGCGATCTGACCGTAGCTGGTGAGCATCGGGGTAAGTCGCTGCGGTATCACCTCCGTGACATTGACCGCAAACTGACGTTCACGCACCTGCGGCGGCATGCTTTCGGCGGCCAGACGGGCCTGATAGGCAGAATAGACCCGATATCCGGCCCCGACCAATAGGGCGAGCGTGGCGCAGGTCAGGAACAACCCAATCAGGGAACGGCGGAGAAATCGCATAGAGGCGGGCCTTTTGTGCTGGCGTCAATTGCTTGGAGGCATCAACACCTCGCTCATGGTTCAAAAGCATACGATGCACGCGCCGATTTCCGGCGCGGTTTTTTGTCACCTCACGGAATTGTTGGTTAAAGCGTTCTTCAAAAAACTTGAGGCACTCAATTTTTGAAAAACGCAGCAAGATCAATTCCGTGTCGCAACGTTTTTCGCTCAATCTGATTCAGATTAAACGAAAAACGCTTTATTTTCGGCGCTTGTGCTCTTCGAGGCGTGGGAAAATCTGAACAAAATTGCAGGGCTTGTGACGATAATCGAGCTGAAATTTCAGGATCTCGTTCCAGGCATCCTTGCAAGCACCGGTCGAGCCCGGGAGCGCGAACAGATAGGTGCCCCCCGCCACGCCTCCGGTCGCCCGCGATTGCACGGCCGAGGTGCCAATCTTTTGCATCGAGACGATGGTGAAGACCGTGCCGAAAGCGTCGATTTCCTTTTCATAGACATCGCGATGCGCCTCGACCGTCACGTCGCGGCCCGTAAGCCCCGTGCCACCGGTGGAGATCACCACATCGACGTCTTTATCGTCGATCCATGCCTGAAGCGTGTCACGAATGAGCGGACGGTCATCGGTGACGATCTTGCGATCCGCCACCACATGCCCGGCCTCTTCGATCATCATGACCAAAGTGTCGCCGGATTTGTCGTCGTTAAGCGTGCGCGAATCCGAGACGGTCAGAACCGCAATGCGCACGGGAATAAATTCGAGGGTGTCGTCGATATGGCTCATGATGCCTCCGATAAAGGGCGGTGCCCTATGATTTCAGCTTGGCCTGAATGTCCAAGAGATCGGCCCAGGCCTCACGTTTCGCCACGGGCGTGCGCAAAAGATAGGTCGGATGCATCATCGGCATGGCAGGCTTGCCCAGCACCTTTTGCCATTGACCCCGAAGCCTCGTGATCCCGGCACGGCCCAGAAGCGCGGTGCAGGCCCAATTGCCCATGAGCACGATCACATCCGGATCGGCAAGCTCGATGTGGCGGATCAAAAACGGTTTCAGCATCGCGATCTCGGCGGGCGTCGGATCGCGGTTTTCCGGCGGACGCCATGGGATCGGGTTGGTGATGTAAAGCGCATGTTCCGCGTCGGGCGAGGTCCGATCCAGACCGATGGCCGCGAACATCTTGTCCAACAACTGCCCTGAGCGCCCGACAAAGGGCTTGCCCTCAATGTCCTCATCCCGCCCCGGCGCCTCGCCGACAATCATCACGCGGGCTTTCGGATTGCCGTCCGAGAACACGAGATTGCGCGCGCCGCGTTTAAGATCGCAAAGCTCAAACGCCTCAAGCGCCTCGCGCAGCGCCTCCAAACTCCCCGCCGATTGCGCCAGCTTCAACGCAATCTCGGATGCGTCTTCCTTTTTCTCGGGCACGAAGGCCTGCGAGGCGTCAGGGGTTGCTGCCGCAGGTTTCGGCGCTTTTTCCGGGATTTCATAGCGATTGACAGGCGTCTCGGAGATCGCCTCGGCCGCGCCAAGCTCGATCTGCCACTCCAAAAGAGCGTGCGCCTCCCAATAGTCGATCTGAGTCTCCATGACGGCCAAGCTACAAGGCCCGGACGAGGAGGTAAATCGCGTAAAAGTCGAGAATGGCGCATTGCCCGCCCGCGCGTGCTTTTCTATAAGCGGAGGAAAGCACATAGGGGGCATCTCACATGGCATTCCGGCAAAAACACCTTCTGGGGATCGAGCCGCTTCATCCCGATGAGATCACCACCATTCTCGATGTGGCGGAGCGTTACGTCGACCTGAACCGTCAGGCCGACAAACATTCCGACGCCCTCAAGGGCCTCACCCAGATCAACATGTTCTTCGAGAACTCGACGCGCACGCAGTCGTCTTTCGAACTCGCGGGCAAACGTCTTGGCGCCGATGTGATGAACATGGCGATGCAGGCCTCTTCGATCAAAAAGGGCGAGACGCTGATTGATACGGCGCTGACCTTGAACGCCATGCATCCTGATTTGCTCGTCGTGCGCCATCCGCACTCCGGTGCGGTCGATCTCTTGGCGCAAAAGGTCAATTGCGCGGTGCTGAATGCGGGCGATGGCAAGCATGAACACCCGACGCAGGCTTTGCTCGATGCGCTGACGATCCGGCGCGCGAAGGGCCGGTTGCACCGTCTCAACATCGCAATTTGCGGTGATATTGCCCATTCTCGCGTGGCGCGCTCGAACCTCATGCTCTTGGGCAAGATGGAGAACCGCGTGCGTCTTGTCGGCCCGCCGACCTTGGTGCCGCAGCAGTTCCGCGAATTTGGTTGCGAGATTTACGACGACATGTCCGAAGGTCTGAAAGACGTCGATGTGGTGATGATGCTTCGCCTGCAAAAAGAACGCATGGATGGCGGATTTATCCCGTCAGAGCGCGAATATTTCTACCGCTACGGGCTGGACGCCGACAAGCTGGCGCATGCCAAACCCGACGCCATCGTCATGCATCCGGGGCCGATGAACCGCGGCGTCGAGATCGACGGCACCATCGCCGACGACATCAACCGGTCCGTCATCCAAGAACAGGTCGAAATGGGCGTCGCCGTGCGCATGGCCGCGATGGATTTGCTCGCGCGCAACCTCAAGGCCTCGCGCGAAGAGGCGGGGGTGATGGTGTGAGTGACGCGCTCGACATACCACATTCCGGGCAAAAGCTGATCTGGGCCTTCTCTTACGAAGGCCCGATAGACGCACTTGAGGCCCTTTCCCCCGAGGAGCTGGCCGAAACTTTGGGCCTTTGGGCCACGCCTGTGATGGACCATGTCGAGCGCTTCGATCTGGACAGCATGCGGGACTATGGCTTTGCGCGCTATCTCTCGGAGGCCAGCGGGTTTGAGATTGGCGAGGACACAAGCCGCCTCGATGCGCTCACCGGGCCAGTTCTTCTGATCCACGCCAAGGCGCTCAATGAAAAAGACACCCGCTTTGCGCCAGAACCGCCCTTTGCCCTGATCGGGCGCTACGGCACCAGTCTCGACATCCCGCCGGTGATCGGGATTGAGAGCGACAGCGCCAAAGGCCAATTGCCACAGGGCAAGCCGCCGAAATCCTCGGCGCGCATCTCCGGCATGGTGGCCACCTTTGTTCTCATTTTCCTCGCGGTCTTTGTCGCCGTCTTCGTCTGGATCGGCGGATGACCGAGGGCTGGGCGGATATCCTCCACCCCAATGAGCGGGTGCTGTGGCAGGGCCAGCCGGATCAACGCATCCAATGGCGTGGCCCCGGCCTGCCGTTTGCGTTTTTCGGCGTGGTCTTTGCGGGATTTGCCCTGTTCTGGATGGTGAATGCTTTTGCGGCAGGCGGGTTCTGGATTTTCGGCCTGTTCCAATTCGTCACCGGCCTCCTCGTGGCATTTGCGCCTCTGCTTTTGGGCCCCTTCATCGCGCGACGTACCTGGTATTCGCTGAGTTCCCGCCGCGCGTTTTTCGCAAGCGACATGCCGTTCTCCGGCAAAACCCTATTGGCCCTCGACCTGCGTCCCTCTTTGGGTGTCGAGTTCGATGGCCAAGACCCCGGCACCATCACGTTCAACGCCCGCGCAGAGCCGATTGTCGGCGAACAATTCGACAGCGCGCCCGCGTTTGCTCTTATCCCCGACGCCCGCACCGTGTACGGGCTGATCCGCGATATTCAGAAAGGCTCCGTATGACCATTTTCACCAATGCCCGTCTGATCGACCCGGAGGTCCAGACCGACACGCTTGGCTGGCTGCGCGTCGAAGGCGATGTCATCGCGGAAAGCGGCACAGGCACGCCGCCGATGGGCGAAACCGTCGATTGTGGCGGCAAATGCCTTGCCCCGGGGATCGTCGATCTCGGCGTGAAAGTGTCGGAGCCCGGTGAGCGTCACAAGGAAAGCTTTGCCTCCGCCGGACGCGCCGCCGCTGCCGGGGGCGTGACGACCATCGTCACCCGCCCCGACACCCTGAGCGCGATTGACACGCCCGAGGTCTTGGAATTCGTCCAACGCCGCGCGGCCAGTGATGCCATCGTCAAAGTCAAACATCTCTCCGCTCTCACCAAAGGCCGCGAGGGCCGTGAGATGGTCGAGATCGGGTTTATGCGGGATGCGGGCGCCGTGGCCTTTACCGATTGCGATCATGTCATCGAGAACACCAAAGTGTTGCAGCGCGCGCTAACCTACGCGAAATCCTGTGGCGCGCTGGTGATCGGCCACCCGCAGGAGCCGGGTCTGTCGAACGGCGCCGCCGCGACCTCTGGCAAATTCGCCGCTTTGCGTGGCCTGCCCGCCGTGTCGCCGATGGCGGAACGCATGGGGTTGGACCGCGATCTGGCGCTGATCGAGATGACTGGCGTCTCTTATCACTTTGACCAGATCACTACGGCCCGCGCACTGCCTGCGCTGGAACGCGCGAAACAGAATGGCTTTGATGTAACGGCGGGCGTGTCGATCCACCACCTGACGCTCAATGAGCTGGACGTCGGCGATTACCGGACGTTCTTCAAAGTCAAACCGCCGCTGCGCTCCGAAGACGACCGTTTGGCGATGGTCGAGGCCGTGGCTTCCGGGTTGATCGACGTGATTTCGTCGATGCACACGCCGCAAGACGAAGAGAGCAAGCGTTTGCCTTTTGAGGAAGCCGCCTCGGGTGCCGTGGGACTTGAAACCCTTCTGCCCGCCGCGCTGCGCCTCTATCATGCGGGTCAATTGACCCTGCCGGAACTGTTCCGCGCGATGGCGCTGAACCCGGCGAAACGGTTGGGATTGGCCTCTGGGCGTCTGTCCGAGGGCGCGCCTGCGGATCTCGTGCTTTTCGACCCGGATGCGCCTTTTGTGCTGGACCGCTTCAAGCTCCGTTCGAAATCTAAGAATACCCCCTTTGACGGCGCACGGATGCAGGGCATTGTCAAAGGCACCTGGGTGGACGGGATGCGGGTGTTCGACGGCTGAGCCCAGTAAAAGTATTTAAATTACGGAAAAGACCATGACGCTTCTCTTGATGATCATCACCGCGCTTTTGGCCTATCTTTTGGGCTCGATCCCTTTTGGCATCGTCATGGCGCGGCTGTTCGGTTTGGGCGATCTGCGCCAGATCGGGTCGGGCAACATCGGCGCGACGAATGTTTTGCGCACTGGCAACAAAGTGGCGGCCTTTTTGACGCTTTTGGGCGACAGCGGCAAAGGCGCGTTGGCTGTGATCTTGGCGCGGGCGCTTTTGGGCGAACAATTGGCCGGCATCGCCGGGCTGTTTGCCATGCTCGGGCATCTCTATCCGGTGTTTTTGCGCTTCAAAGGTGGGAAAGGCGTCGCGACCTTCCTCGGCACGCTTTTGGCGCTCTCTCTGCCTGTCGGGCTTTTGGCCTGTGGCACATGGCTTTTGGTGGCGGTGATCACGCGCTACTCAAGCCTGTCGGCCCTGATCGCCGCCCTTCTGGCGCCGATCTACACCGCGTTTTTCTACCATTTGCATGGCGCAATATTGGTGCTCATCCTGACCGGCCTGATTTTCTACAAACACCGCGAGAACATCGCGCGGCTCAAGGCCGGGACAGAGACCAAGATCGGTCAGAAGGGCTAACACGCCCTCTTATCAATAGCTGTATTCGCCGAACACGCGGGTGACGTCGCCGTTCCAGTCGCCTTCGAAATGCGCGATCAGCTCGTCTGCGGGCGCTTGGCCGGTTTCGATGCTGTCCTTGAGCGCGCTCAGGAAATGGGTCTCGTCCGGCACCATGCCGCCCGCGCCCGCACGACCACGGGCTTTGAGACCGGCTTCGGCAATCGCCACACATTCGCGCGCGAGATCGAGCATTTTGACACCGCCCACTTCGGCGTTCAGCGCATCGACGGAGGCCGCCACGCGTAGCTCTTCGCGGAACTCGGGCGTCCAACCTTTGATCAGATCGGAGGTCGCATCGAGCGCGCTTTGATCATACATCAGCCCGACCCAAAAGGCCGGAAGCGCACAAAGACGACGCCACGGACCGCCATCGGCGCCGCGCATTTCCATGTATTTCTTGATCCGCGCCTCGGGGAACAAGGTCGTGAGGTGATCCGCCCAATCGGACATCGTCGGCTTTTCGCCAGGCATCGCGGGCAGTTCGCCTTTGAGGAAATCGCGGAAGGACTGGCCCAGCGCGTTGATATATTTGCCGTCGCGGTAGACAAAATACATCGGCACATCGAGGGCGTATTCGACATAGCGCTCAAAGCTCATGCCGTCTTCAAAGACAAACGGCAGCATGCCGGTGCGCGAGGCGTCAAGGTGCCGCCAGATGCGCGAGCGCCAAGATTTGTGACCGTTGAGCTTGCCCTCTTTGAAGGGCGAATTGGCGAAGAGCGCGGTCGCGACGGGTTGCAACGCCAGAGCGGTGCGGAATTTCTGCACCATATCGGCCTCGGAGGCGAAATCGAGGTTCACCTGCACCGTACAGGTGCGGCGCATCATGTCTTTGCCGGTCTCGCCCACGGTCGCCATATAGGAATCCATCAGCTTGTAGCGACCTTTCGGCATCAACGGCATCTCGTCGTGCGTCCATGTCGGCGCCATGCCAAGCCCGATAAACCGCGCGCCCACTTCGTCGGCGATGGTGTGCACTTCCTTGAGGTGTTCGTTCACCTCGTCACAGGTCTGGTGGATGTTGTCCAAAGGCGCACCGGACAATTCCAACTGGCCACCCGGTTCGAGAGAGATATTTGCCCCGTTTTGCTCAAGCCCGATGAGGTGTTCGCCCTCGAAAATCGGGTTCCAACCATAGCGATCCTGCAAGCCTTCGAGGATCGCCTTGATCGACCGCTCACCCTTATAAGGCAGCGGTTTCAGAGCGTCTTCGCAATAGCCGAATTTCTCGTGCTCGGTGCCGATTTTCCACTGGTCTTTGGGCTTACAGCCCTCAGCGAGATAACCCACGAGATCGTCATAGCTTTCGATCGGCCCGCCGCCGGATTGAGGAATAGACATGGGGGAAGGTGCTCCGAAAGAGTTGCAAATCGTTCGGGTACAGTTGTGCGATGCGGGCGGCGAAGTCAATGCGGCCTGCAGCTTCTGTGATTTGCGCTCAGTGAAGAACCGCTGTGCGTTTCCGCCAGATCACGACCGGGTGATCCGGGGTCTGTTTGATTTGGCGCAGCATTTTTTCCGTCTCAAGTCCCTCAAGCGTGACAAAGACATCGAACAGCGCCTCGGCGCCGTGGGCGTTGACCGGAATGGTCAAAGGCGGCTGTCCGGGGGCGTCCAATTGCCAATGCGCATGGCCTTTTCCAGTGGGAATGAGGGTGACGGCGGTCAGCGCCTCGATCTCGACCTGCCCGCCCGTCAGAGGAGAAAAGAAAGAGACGACACCTTCGTCCACTTCGACAGCGCCAAAGCCCCCGCCACCTCGGTCGAACCGGGCGCGCTGAATGGCCGCAATGGCGAAAATGACGGAGAGCACGGTGACCCCCAGCGCGATCCAGCGCATGACGCCAAAGGACGACGCAGCCCAAAGCCCCATGAGCGCCACGACCACAAGCGCCACGACAACCTCGCGCCAGCGCCAGAGCATGGCTTTCACCTCGGGGCGCATCACCAGTCTCCGAGCTGTTGTTGCCAAATGGTCAGCGCCGCAACCGCCGCCGTATCGGCGCGCAGGATGCGGGGACCGAGGGACACCGCATGAGCAAAGGGCAGCGCGTGAAGGCGCTTGCGCTCGGCCTCCGAGAACCCGCCCTCTGGCCCGATCAGGATGGCCCATTTGCCACCTTTGACATCGCCAAGCGCTTCCTCTGCCCCCACAAGCGTCTCGTCACAGAACATGATCTGTCGCTCCACGTCCCAATCGGACAAGAGCCGGTCGAGTTTGACCAGATCGGCCACCTCGGGCACATAGGTCCCGCCGCATTGCTCGGCGGCCTCGACGGCGTGGGCCTGCAACCGGTCTTGCCGGATGCGTTCGGAATTGGTGAAATCGGTGGCCACGGGCACGATGCGTTTCGCGCCCATCTCGGCGGCTTTTTCGACGATGAAATCGGTGCGCGCCTTCTTGATCGGGGCGAACAAGAGCCAGAGATCGGGCGGCATCTGCAAATCGCGGGTCTTTTCGCGGCAGGTCAATTCGCCACCGCGTTTTCCGGCCTGCGTGACCTCGGCCAGAAACTCGCCATCGCGGGAGTTAAACAGCGCGACAAAGGCGCCCTCTCCCTGGCGCATCACGCCAAAAAGATAGTGCGCCTGATCCCGTTCCAGAGGAATGGATTGCCCCACTGCCAGCGGGTGATCTACATAGAGCCTGATTTTCGCTTCAACCATGGACATTACATATGACCGATGAGCAGCCAACACCAGAGATGAACGGACAAGTGGCCGATGCGGTGAAGGGCAATTGGGTGGACCACCGGGCCCCGGCCTGGACACGCCCCTACCTGCGGATGTCGCGGGCGGATCGGCCCGTGGGCACGTGGTTGTTGCTCCTGCCTTGCTGGTGGGGCGCGCTTTTGGCCTCGGCCGAGGTCGGCACGCTCAGCCTGCGCACGGTCTGGATCATCATTGGTTGTGCTCTGGGCGCTTGGTTGATGCGCGGTGCGGGGTGTACGTGGAACGACATCACCGACCGGGATTTCGACGACAAAGTTGAGCGCACCAAAAGCCGTCCGATCCCCTCCGGTCAGGTCACGGTCAAACAGGCCGCCACTTGGATGATCGTGCAAAGCCTCATTGCCCTCGCGATCCTTTTGACCTTCGGCAAGCTCGCGATCCTCTTAGGCGTCATCTCACTTTTGCCCGTCGCGATCTATCCTTTCGCCAAGCGATTCACGTGGTGGCCGCAGGTGTTCTTGGGCATCGCCTTCAACTGGGGTGCGCTGTTGGCCTATGCCGCCGTCGCAGGCAAACTCACCACGGCGCCTGTGTTTCTCTATCTGGCGGGCATCGCCTGGACGCTCTTTTACGACACGATCTATGCGCATCAGGATAAGGAGGACGATGCGCTCATCGGCGTGAAATCCACCGCGCGGCGGTTCGGCGACGAAACGCCGCGCTGGCTCAAACGCTTTCTCGTGATCACCGTTGTGCTCATGGCCGCAGGCATCATCGAGGCGCTGGCGGATCGTTCGGTTCTGGCGCTCGTCGTGGGGCTTGGCGCGCCCTGGGCCATGGGTCTGCACATGACCTGGCAGATGGCACGGCTCGACACCGAAGACCCGGATCGCTGCCTCTATCTGTTCCGTGCGAACCGCGACACAGGGCTCTTGGCTGCGCTGTTTCTTGCCATCGCGGTCTTCCTTTGATTGCAGCAATCCGCCGAACCCCCTAAGACAAAGGCCAAAGTCACAAACAGGCGTCTTGTTCCCTGATGCGCATTTCAGAATTCCTACCCGTCTTCGCCGCCCTCATCGCGGGCCTCATCCTAAGCCTCGGGGCCGCCGCCATCGGAGCCACAGTGATCGAGACCACCTCGACCAAAGCCGTGGACAACCAATTGGCGATGCGCGGCTATGACTGGGTGGATGTGCAGGGCGACGGGTTGCAGATTGTGCTCACCGGCACCGCGCCGGACGAACAGACGCAACTGGCCGCCCAGCGCGCTGCGGGCCATGTCGTCGATCCCTCCCGCGTCATCAATGTGATGAACGTCGTGCAACAAGAGGCCATCCCCGCGCCGCGGTTTTCCATAGAGATCCTGCGCAACGACAGTGGCATTTCTCTGATCGGTCTAGTGCCCAGCGGTTGGGATCGCGAAGGGTTCATCGAGGCCCTGAAACGCGCGAGCGGCACAGGTTCTGTCGCCGATCTTCTGGAACAGGCGGATTATCCGGTGCCGGAAAACTGGGGCGACGCCACCGAATTCGGCCGCACCGCAATCGGTCTTTTACCGCGCTCGAAAATCTCCATCGCCGCCGACGGGATCACGCTCACGGCTCTGGCCGACAGCAAGGATCAAAAGATCACGTTTGAGCGCGCCCTGATCCGCGCCCTACCCGACACGCTGCCGGTGGCCATCGACGTGGCCGCCCCCCGCCCCGTGATCACGCCCTTCACCGTGCGCTTTATCATCGACGCAAATGGCCCGCGCTTTGACGCCTGTGTCGCCGAAACGCCGTCGGGTCACGCCCGCATTCTGGCCGCCGCGAAAGCCGCAGGCATCGAAAACCCGACCTGCACCATCGGCCTCGGCTCACCGACATCACAATGGGCGTCGGCCGTCGAAACCGGCATGCGCGCACTTCAGGATCTGGGCCAAGGCAGCATCACCTATTCCGACGGCGACGTCAGCCTGATCGCCGCCGAAGGCACCGCCACGTCGCTCTTCGACAGGGTCGTGGGCGAGCTGGAGGCTGACCTGCCCGCCACCTTCACCCTGCACAGCAGCTTGCCGCAGGCGGAAACCGAGGCCGAAGAACAAACCCGCCCCGAGTTCATCGTGATCCGCTCCCCCGAGGGCCAGACGCAACTCCGTGGCCGCATCGCCGATGAGCGCAGTCAGGCCGCGACAGAAGCGCTGGCCAAAGCCGCCTTCGGCAGCGCCTCGGTCTATTCCGCGATGCGTGTTGACGACAGCCTGCCCGAGGGTTGGTCCCTGCGCGCCATGGCCGCCATCGAGGCGCTGGCCGAGCTGAACCGGGGCTCCACGACCATGACCGAGGACCTCGTGACCGTACGCGGCGAGACCGGCAACGAAAACGCCCGTGCCGAGATCGCGAGTCTTTTGTCTGCGAAACTGGGCGACGGCGAACAATTCACCATCGACGTCACTTACGTGCGGAAACTCGATCCGGTGCTGAACCTGCCGACGCCACAAGAATGCGTGGCGCGCGCCAACCAGCGGATCGCGGCGAGCAAAATCGTGTTTGATCCCGGCTCGACCGAGCTGAACGATGCGGCCAATGAGACCCTCGACCAGATCGCCGAGGCGCTCAAGGATTGCGAAGACGTCGAAATGGAGATCGGCGCCCACAGCGACAGCCAAGGCGGCGAGGAGATGAACCTCAACCTCTCGACCCAACGCGCCAATTCCGTGCTCGACGGGCTTCTGATGCGCCGTGTGGCCGGCGTGCGCTTTACCGCGCAGGGCTATGGCGAAGGCCAACCCATCGCGGACAATGACACCGAAGAGGGGCGCGAGGCGAACCGTCGGATCGAATTTAAATTGCTGAACGCGGAAGAGCCCGAAACGGCAACACCGCAAGACGAGGCGCAACAGGAAGCGTCTGAGGAACCGCAGGGGGAAAATGCGGCGCCTGAGGCCGAGGATGCGACGACAGAGGGTGCGGATACCGCGCCTGAGGACGACGGGGAAACCGAAGAATGAACAGAACCGAATTGATCATCGCGACTGCGGTCGTGCTTTTCATCGCCTTTTTGCTGGGCTGGTTTGCGCATTGGCTGATCCACCGCTTTGTGCGTGTGGGTCAGGGCGAGATGAACGATCTCGACACCATGGCGCAGCAATTGCACGAGGCCGAGGAACAGCGCGATCAGGCGATCCACTATTATCAGCAACGCGAATCCGAGCTGACCACTCAGGCCAATCAAACCGATGCGGAACTGCGCGCGGCGATGGAAGGTCTGCGGGAGGCGCGTCAAGAAGCCGAAGAACTACGCGCCTATATCGAACGGCAAAACGCGGGGTAAGACCCCCGCGTTTTCTCTTTTGGGCGTGACTTAGTCCGCTTCGATCATGTCCACGCGCGTGGCGTGACGGCCGCCTTCAAATTCAGCGGACAGGTAAGCATCCACGATGTCGAGTGCGAGGCCCTCGCCCACCACACGCGCGCCGATGGACAGCATGTTGGCATCGTTGTGCTGACGGATCATCCGGGCGGAGAAGCTGTCGGAACAGACACCGCAACGGATGCCTTTCACCTTATTGGCCGCCATCATGATGCCTTGGCCGGTGCCGCACAGGATGATGCCCAGATCACAGTCGCCAGAGGCGACAAGCTCCGCCGCCGCCTGCCCGTGTTTCGGGTAATGCGTGCTCTCCGGCGTGGTCGGGCCGATGTCGACGGCCTCATAGCCCTGGTCCGTGATATGTTTGGCAATTGCCTGACGCAGCTCGATGGCGGCGTGGTCGCTAGAAAGCGCGATACGTTTGGTCATGGTTGGTTTCTCGGTCGTTGTCTTGATCAAAATCTGCGGGCTCACCAGCGGTTCAAAGCCTCTTCATCGGCATCTTTCGCGGCGACCCAATCGGCGCCCTCGCGCGTCACTTCTTTTTTCCAAAAAGGCGCGCGGGATTTCAGGTAATCCATGAGATATTCGGCGGCCTCAAAGGCCTCCACCCGGTGGCGGGCGGCTGTGGCGACCATCATGATCTGATCCCCGGGGCGGAGCTGACCGTGACGGTGGATGACGAGGCAATCGGTGAGCGACCACCGCGTGGCGGCTTCTTCGGCGATCTTGGTGATCGCCGCCTCGCACATGCCGGGGTAATGCTCGATCTCCATATGCTCCAGCGTGCCGCTGTCATCGCGCACCAGCCCCGTAAAGCTGACCGTCGCGCCGGTGTTGGGCGCTTTGCCAAAGCCTTTGAGTACCTCGGCAAGATCGAAATCTTCGAGCTGGACGGAGATCTTCATTTCAGCCACCCGTCATCGGAGGGAAGAACGCCACCTCGCGCACGCCGTCCAAGGAGGCGTCGAACTCGGTCAATTCCTGATCCAGCGCCACGCGCAGGGATTTGAGATCGGAAAATGCCAGATCGTAGCGCGGCTCGCGGGCTTTCAATTCCTTGACCAGATCCATCACGGTCGCGGCCTCGGTCTCCACCGTCTCGCGCGGCTCCCCGATGCGTTCGCGCACCCATGCGAAATAAAGCACGTCAATTTTCATGGCTGTCTCGCAGGTAGGGCATGGCTTTTCTCAGATAGTCCCAGCCAGTGATCACGGTCAAAATCCCGGCAATCCAGAAGATCATGAGACCCAGCGTGAACAAGAGCGCCATCGACGTCGCGCCATAGGCAAAGAGCACGGCAATGGCGACCATCTGGGCCGTGGTTTTCCACTTCGCGAGTTTCGTGACCTTCAAAGTCCCGGCGGTGTCGCCCAAGAATTCCCGCAGACCAGACACAAAGGTCTCGCGCAGCAAGATGAAAGCGGCGGGAATGACGATCAACGCATTCGCCCCATGCAACATGGTCAAAACCGCAATCGCCGTGACCACCATCGCCTTATCGGCGATCGGGTCCAACATGGCGCCGAATTTCGACATCTGGTCCCATTTGCGCGCCAGATAGCCGTCGAGAAAATCGGTGATCGAGGCGGAGGCGAAGAGGATCAGCGCAGCCCAATCGGCGACGGGGCGCGGCAGGATCAGAAAAACGAGCGCCACCCCCGGCGCGCAAAGCAGCCGGAAGACGGTGAGAATATTAGGCAGGTTCCATGTCATGGCTCTCTCCTTACCCCGTCATCCGTTTTCATGGAAGAAGTCGTAGATGGTCTGGGCCACTTTCTCTGAAATTCCGTCCACGGCCTTAAGATCGGCGAGGTTCGCGCCCGACACCGCCTTGGCCGAGCCGAAATGCGCCAAAAGCGCCCGTTTGCGGGTCGCGCCCACACCGGGGACTTCATCGAGCCGCGTGAGCCCCATGGCTTTCGAGCGTTTCGCCCGGTGGGTGCCGATGGCAAAACGGTGCGCTTCGTCACGCATGCGCTGGATGAAATAGAGCACCGGATCATTGCGTCTGAGCGCCATGACGCGGTGGCCGATGCGGTGGAATTCTTCCTTGCCCTGATCGCGGTCGATGCCTTTGGCGACGCCGATCATCGGTACGTCTGTGACCCCCTGTTCGACCATGATTTCATGCACAGCAGAGACCTGCCCCGCGCCGCCGTCGATCAACAAAAGATCGGGCCAGAGACCTTTGGTGCGATCCGGATCGTCTTTCAAAAGGCGTTTGAATCGCCGCGTCAGAACCTCTTTCATCATACCAAAGTCATCGCCCGGCGTGATGTCGTCACCGCGGATGTCGTATTTGCGGTAGTGGTTCTTCATGAAGCCTTCCGGCCCCGCGACGATCATCGCGCCAACCGCATGCGCGCCCTGAATATGGGAGTTGTCGTAGACCTCGATGCGCGCGGGCACCTGCGGCAGGTCGAAGGCCTCTTTGAGACCTTCGAGCAGTTTCTCCTGCGCCGCCCCCTCGGACATTTTCCGGCCCAGACTTTCGCGGGCGTTGCGCAGTGCTGAGGCGACAAGCTCCTGTTTCTCGCCACGTTGCGGGACGAGGATTTCGATTTTCTTGCCGGCCTTCTCAGACAAAGCCTCCGCCATCAACTCGCGCTCTTCGATGTCATGCGACAGGATCAACTGACGCGGCGGATCGCGTTTCTCGTAGAATTGCCCGATGAAACCGGCCAAGACCTCTTCGGCCTCCGCACCGTTGGTTTTCGGATAGAAATCCTTGTTGCCCCAGTTCTGATGCGCACGGATGAAGAAGACCTGAACACAGGCCTGCCCGCCCTCCATATGCAGCCCGATCACATCGCCCTCGCCCACCGTGCGCGGGTTGATGCCTTGGGCGGTCTGCACATTGGTCAGCGCCCGGATCCGGTCACGCAACCCCGCCGCCTTCTCGAACTCCATGGAATCGGAGGCCTCTTGCATGTCATGCGCCAGCTTTTCCTGAAGCCCCGAGTGCCGGCCTTGCAAGAACCGCTCCGCCTCATTCACCAGCTCGGCGTAATCCTGTTTCGAGATCTTGCCGACGCAAGGTCCCGTGCAGCGTTTGATCTGGTATTGCAGACAGGGCCGTGTGCGGCTCTCAAAATCCACGTCCGAACAGTTCCGCAGCAGAAACACCTTTTGCAACTGGTTCAGCGTGCGATTGACCGAGGAGGCCGAGGCGAAGGGGCCGTAATACGACCCTTTGCGCTTGCGCGCGCCGCGGTGTTTGGTGATCTGCGGGAATTCGTGATCATGGGTGACGAGAATGTTCGGAAACGATTTGTCGTCGCGCAGAAGCACATTGTAGCGCGGCTTGAGCTGTTTGATCAGGTTTTGCTCTAAGAGAAGCGCCTCGGTTTCCGTCCGCGTGGTCAGGAACATCATCTGCGAGGTCTCGGAAATCATCTTGGCGATCCGCGCCGAATGGCCATGCGGACGCGCATAGTTCGAGACCCGGTTTTTCAGGTTCTTCGCCTTGCCGACATAGAGCACGTTATGTTCGGGATCGAGCATGCGATACACGCCCGGCGAGCCGTCGAGCTGTTTGACATAGGCATCAATCACCTTGTGACCGCGCGGGATGTCTTTACTCGCCTCCGGACTCACCTCTGTGCTCTCCAAAGCGCTTTCTTTTGGGGTCGTCTCTTCGCTCATTTGCCTGTCTCTGATTCCCGTCTCTGGCTGCAATCTTATCGCACTGGGGGCAAGAGGAAACTCATCCACGATTCCTGTGGATAACCCTGCCGATAAGTTTTCGTGAACCGCGATTTTCCCTTGTTTCCATGCGCTTTCGTGAGTTTGCCCAAAAAACAGTCACATTTTTAAGTCACTGATTTTAAAAGAAATATTTTCAAGCCCTCCGCAAATCATTGAAATGATTTACATTTTAGTAACGGAAATGAAACAAATCGGCCAAAGGTGCAAAACTTTCCGCGACAGCCTGCCGCGGGGTCACTCTGCGACATCCACATCGGGCGTTTCCCAAGCCAGGTGTTGCCCGCTATCAGGACAGATCAACTGCCCAGTCACAGCGCTTGCACCCAACAGATACCGCAGTGTCGCGCAGACATCCTCGGGGTCCACGCCACGTTTCAAAAGCGTGGCCCTTTGTTGGGTGGCAAAGGCCTCATCCGACTGGCGCGCGCCCTGTAGGGTTGGCCCCGGCCCGATGCCATTCACACGCACCTTCGGGGCCAGCGCTTGCGCCGCCGTTTGCGTCAGCGTCCAGAGCGCGGATTTGGCCAAAGTGTAGCTCATGAACTGGGGCGTCAGCTTGCGCACCCGCTGGTCGATCATATTGACCACGAGCCCCTGCGCCACGGGCCGCCCACGCGCGTCCACAACCGGTTCGGGCGCCTGCGCCGCGAAGGCTTGCAGCAACACGAACGGCGCGCGCAGGTTGCTTTCCATGTGCCGATCCCAGCTTTGACGGGTCACATCCGGCAGGCTGTCCTGTTCAAAAATCGAAGCGTTGTTCACCAAAAGCGTCAAAGGCCCGCCCAAGGCCTCCGCGGCACGCGGGACCAGCGTCTCGACCTGTGCCTCGTCCAAGAGATCGGCTTGCAAAACAGAGGCCTTGCGCCCCATGCCGCGCAGTTTCGCAACCAGCTCCCCGGCGGCCTCCGTCGAACGGTTGCAATGCACCGCGACATCGAACCCGTCCTCCGCCAAGGCCAAAACCATAGCCCGGCCAAGCCGATGCGCCGCCCCGGTCACAAGCGCTCTTTTGTCCTGCAAAATCCTCTCCTCAGCTCAGAACAGCCATAACATAGAGGACATATAGGGCGGAAAGGACGATCCCCCAAAGGCGGGTGATGTCGATGCGTTTGAGCACGAACACACCGAGGATCATCGAAGATACGAGCATCACCCAGATGTCGAAATCCATCAGCTCGGCATCGACCGGAAGCGTCCCGACAAGGCTCGACACCCCGATGATGCCCAAAAGGTTGAACATGTTCGAGCCGATAACGTTGCCAAAGGCCACATCGGCTTGTTTGCGGAGCGCCGCCATCACCGTGGTCGCAAGCTCGGGCAAGGAGGTGCCAAGGGCCACAAGCGTCAGGCCGATCACGGTTTCAGAGACACCGAAAGCCCGCGCGATATTGGTCGAGGCATCGACGAGAAGATCCGCCCCCAAAGGCAAACCGATGAGACCGGCAACGAGAAAACCGATGATCTTGGTCCAAGGCATATCGGGATCGGCGCCCTCGACCTCTTCTTCCTCGACATCGCGCTGCGCCACGCGGTGACAACGCGCCTGGTAGATCGCATGGCCGATCATCGAGAACAGCGCGACCAAAAGCACGACCCCGGCGATCCAGTCGAATTGACCACGCATTGCCAAAAGGATGAAAAGCACCGTCGCGCCGATCATCTGGAGGTAAGATGCGCGGGTGGAATTGTCGATCACATGCAGCGTCGAAATCAGTGCAGGAATGCCCAAAACCAGCAAGACATTGGCGGTGTTCGAGCCGATCACATTGCCCAGCGCCAGCCCCGGCACACCATCCAAAATCGCCGAGATGGAGACCAGAAGTTCAGGCGCGGAGGTGCCAAAGGCCACAACGGTCAGCGACACGATCAGCGCCGGAATGCCAAGTCGCAGCGACAGGTTCACAGCGCCACGCACCAACATGTCGCCCGCCACGAGCAAAAGCACCAAACCGGCGACCGCGTAAATGAAATCCATCAGGGTTTGCCCTTTTCACAGGCGCATGCGCCCTTGCCTATTTTGTAACGCCCGCAGCGGGGGCATTTCATGTCTTTGAGTTTTTGCTGTCCAGGAAAGCGCAGCCGTCCGAAGATGGCCAAGACCATCATGAAGATCAGGAAAACGCTGATAACCTTGAACATCATGGCGTCAGAGCCCGAACCTGGCCCAAAGCGCCTGTTCTTCGACCTGCGCCGTCAGACCGGAGGCCAGTTCAGTCCCGAAGCGGCGCAGCAGGGGACGTTTCGGTCCGAACACCGTCAAACGCACCTTATCGCCGTACATCTCTTTCATCTTCGGCACGAGATGGCCGAGGCCATCCGCGAGGCCCAGTTCGATCCCCTTCGCCCCGGTCCAGAAGGCGCCATCGAAAAGCTCGACCTCTTTCGAGAGCCGCTCCCCGCGAGAGGACGTCACGTGCTGGATAAAGGCCTCGTGGATCTCTTCCTGAAGCCCTTTGATCCGCGCCACGTCTTCGGGGTTTTCCGGGCGGAAGGGGTCCATCTGGCTTTTCGATTTACCGGAGGTGTAGACCCGACGTTCGATCCCGTGCTTGGCGATCAGTTGATCAAAGCCGAAGCCCGCAGAGATCACCCCGATCGAGCCGACGATGGAGCTTGTATCGACGAAAATCTTGTCGGCGGCACAGGCCAGCCAATAGCCGCCCGAGGCCGCGACATCTTCGACAAAAGCATAGACCGGAAGCTCTTTTTCCGCCGCCAGACGCGAAATCCGCGCCGCAATCAAAGACGATTGCACCGGCGAGCCGCCCGGCGAATTGATCGACAGCGCCACTGCCGTGGGCTTGCCCTTGCGAAAGGCGCGCTCGATGGCGGGCGCAAGGCTTTGGTCGTTCAAACCGCCCTGACGGGTCATGATCGCGCCATTCAGACGCACGACATTGACCCTTGGCGGGCCATTGCGGAAAGGGATGCGAAGTTTCATGTCCTTGGATGTAAAGTGCGCCCCCCGGACAAACAAGGGCGCGAGACAAAGCCCCGCGCCCTTTTTTTCACCTTTTACTCAGATCAGATCAGTCTTCGGCACAGGCCGTGAAGGCCCCAGCCAGAGAGCCCATCAGATCGCCATAGAACCCGGCCCCCGGCGTCAGGTCGACGCCCAGCGGGTCGATGACCGCGCTTTTGGCTTCGGTGCCGTCCAGCACGGTGTTGACAAGACCCGCGTTGAATTGCGGCTCGGAGAACACACAGGTGATGCCGATCTCTTTCACCTTGTCCTGAATTTCACGAATGCGCGCGGGGCTCGGCGCGCTGGCGTCGCTGATCGAGATCGAACCTGCCGCCGACAGACCGAAACGGTTTTCGAAATAGTTATAAGCATCGTGGAAGACGATGAAGTTCATCTCGGTGAGCGGCGCCATCTCTGACTGAATCTCCGCGATTTTCACGTCCAGCGCCTCTTGGGCGGCGGCGGCATTGGCGCGGTAGGTTTCCGCGTTTTCCGCATCGAGCGCGGCAAGCTCTTCCGCGATGACACCCAACCAGACCCGGCCGTTCATCGGGTCGAGCCAAGCGTGACCGTCAGTGCCCTCATGAGCGTGATCATGGTCGTCGTGACCATCGTGATCATCATGCCCTTCGTCTTCATGCGCGTGATCGTCGTGGTCGTGATCGTGGTCGTCGTGATCCTCCGCCTCATGCGCATGATCGTCGTGGTCATCATGCGCCTCTTCTTCATGCCCATGATCGTCGTGGTCGTCGTGGTCATGATCGTCATGCGCCTCAGCCTCATCATGATCGTGACCATGCTCATCCTCGCCATGCACATGACGCTCAAAGGTCGCCCCTTCACGGACCTCCAACACGGTCGCCCCCTCGACATTCGCGAGCGGCACGGACAGCGTCTGATCGCCGATCTCGTCGATCACCTCATCGAGCCAGGGTTCGATTTTCGGGCCGGTCCAGAACACGACATCCGCCTGTTGCACCGCGCGCGCATCGGAGGGGCGCAGAGCATAGCCATGCGGCGAGGCGCCCTGCGGCATCAAGACGGAAGGCTCGCCCAGATCGCCCATCACCTGCATGACCAGAGAGTGAATCGGCGCCATGTCGGTCACGACATTCGGGACCTCGGCCTGCGCGGCGGTGACGTGTGCGAAATGTGCGCCCGCGAGAACAGGAACAAAGAAAAGGGAGGAACGTAGGGACATTCTGGCCTCAGGATTTGGTGTGTTATGTTATTACGTGACGGGCTTGATATATCACAGGTGATAACATATCAAGTCCTCCTGTCACGAGTCTCCTCAAAGACCCACCCCCGCGCCTCGCGCCCTCACGGAGCACACCCTCATGGACCCGAACCCGATCGGATTTCAAAAGCACGATCACAGCCATTGTGTCGCCGATGCCGTCGCCGAGGCGGATCGGACGTGTCAAAAGGCCGGGCTGCAACTGACGCCTGTGCGCAAACGTGCCTTGGAAATCCTGCTCGAAGAACACCGTGCTTTGGGCGCCTATGACGTGCTGGCCCGCTTGGCCGAAGACGGCTTCGGCAGCCAGCCACCGGTGGCCTACCGCGCCCTCGACTTTCTGACAAAGAACGGCTTTGCCCATAAGATCGAGCGGCTGAACGCCTTTATTGCATGTGCGCATCCGGGCGACATTCACACCCCGGCGTTTCTGATCTGCACCACCTGCGATGCGGTGGCGGAGGCGGAAACCGATCCCTCGCACAGCCTGTTGAACCAGATCGCCGACACCACGGGCTTTCGCATCAGTCGCGCGGTGCTGGAGGCCGAGGGCACCTGCCCCAATTGCCTCGCCAACGATCAGGCGAAAGACCCGAAATGAGCCTCGTTGCCGTAGACACGATCAGCCTGCATCTCGGCGGACGTCAGGTGCTGGATCAGGTCTCGCTCGACATCGAGCCGGGGGAGATCGTCACCATCGTCGGTCCGAACGGCTCCGGCAAATCAACGCTCTTGCGGGTCATCATCGGGGCGCTTTCGCCCAAGATCGGCAAGATCACCCGCAAGAAGGGGCTCAAGATCGGCTATGTGCCGCAAAAGCTGCACATTGATCCGACCCTGCCGCTGACCGTGCGCCGGTTCCTGTCGCTGCCGAAGCGCGTGAGCGATGATGCCGCCCATGCCGCGCTTCATGATGCAGGCGCAGGCCATCTGTGCCACCATCAGATGACATCGCTTTCGGGCGGACAATTCCAACGCGTGCTTTTGGCCCGCGCGCTTTTGACCGATCCCGATCTGTTGATCCTCGATGAAGCGACCCAAGGCCTCGACCAACCCGGCTCCGCCGATTTCTACAGCCAGATCGAGCGGCTGCGCCGAGAAAAAGGCTGCGCCGTACTTATGGTCTCGCATGAGCTCCATGTCGTGATGGCGGCCTCGGATCGCGTGATCTGCCTCAACGGTCATGTCTGTTGCCACGGCGCGCCGGAACATGTCGCCTCCGCGCCAGAATACCGCGCGCTCTTTGGCACCGGCACCCATGGCGCGCTGGCGTTTTATCGGCATGACCATGACCACGATGCCTGCGATCATGATCACACTTCTGATCACCACCATCACGATACAGCACATAAGGAAAGCGCATGAGCCTTTTGGATGATTTCATCGTCCGCGCGGTCTTGGCCGGGCTGGGCCTCGTTCTGGCCGCCGCCCCTCTGGGCTGTTTCGTCGTCTGGCGGCGCATGGCCTATTTCGGCGACGCCACGGCGCATGCGGCCTTGTTGGGCGTGGCTCTGGCACTGGCTTTCAACATCTCGATTTTCGCCGGTGTTCTGAGCATCGCCCTGATCATGGCCGTGACCGTCTCTGCACTCTCGGGTCGGGGCTTTGCCATGGACACGATCCTTGGCGTCATGGCGCACAGTTCGCTGGCCTTCGGCCTCGTCGCCGTGTCCTTTGTGCCGGGCGTTCGGGTCGATCTCATGGCCTATCTCTTTGGCGACATCTTGGCCGTCGGGCGCAGCGATCTATTGGTGATCTGGCTTGGTGCGGCTTTGGTCGTGGGGCTGTTGTATTGGCGCTGGTCGGCGCTTTTGACCGCGACGCTGAACCCCGATTTGGCCTATGCCTCCGGCATCTCGCCCAAGCGCGAACAGATGATCCTGTCGCTCGCGCTCGCTCTGGTCGTCGCCGTCGCCATCAAAGTGGTCGGCACGCTGTTGATTGCCGCGATGCTTTTGATCCCGGCGGCCAGTGCGCGCACCTTTTCGCGCACGCCTGAGCGCATGGCCGCCATCGCGATGGTGATCGGCGTGCTCTCCGTCCTGGGCGGCATCCAAAGCGCCTTTACCTTTGACACGCCGACCGGCCCGACCATTGTCTGCGTCGCGGCGTTTTTGTTCGTGGCCGCCAATCTGGTGCGGCTTCTGCGCGCTCAGGTCAAATAAGAGCTGAGCGCCGCCTCCACACCCTCACGGTAGATCATCGAAAGCCAGCGCGCGAAAGCCTCCGCAAACTGCGGCTCTTCCGCCAGATCGCCATAGATGTGGCGCATGGAAAGCCAAGCTTTCGGGTCGATTTTAGCCTTGGCCGCCAGAGCTGTCAGATCCGACCAGAACGGATCATTGGGCGCAATCTCGGTCCCATCTTCACGTGAACCCAAACAATAGCGCGCCCAAAGCGCAGAGCTGAGCGCAAGTCCTTCCGGCGCAATCCCCCGTGCAAGACAGGCGTGGATCGACGGCACAAGAAAGCCCGGTTGCCGCGACGAGCCGTCAAAGGCCACGCGCCGTGTGGTGTCGACGATCTTCGGATTGGAGAACCGTTCTTTGATCAGCGTGACATAGGTCTCTGGCGTGAACTCCGGCACCGGCGCGATATGAGGCATGATTTCCTCGCGCTCGACTTTTTCGAACAAAGCAACGATCAAAGGATGCGCCATACAGCCGGAAATCGTCGCAACGGAAAGCAATTCCCCGACGGCCGCAATCACCTGATGGCCGCCGTTTAGGATACGGATTTTCATCGTCTCGTAAGAGTGCACATCGTCTGAAAATGTTGCCCCCGCCTTGTCCCAATCGGGACGGCCCGCGCAGAAATTATCCTCGATCACCCATTGCCGAAAATTCTCATGCGTGACGGGCACAGCGTCCTCGATGCCGAACTCCTTTACGAGCTCCAACTCTTTCGGCCCGGTCGCGGGCACAATGCAATCGACCATGGCGTTAGGGAAGCTGCACTCGGCATCGATCCACTCGGCCAAATCAGGATCGGACAACTTCGCGAGCGACACCACCGTTTGGCGCAACACCTCGCCGTTGCCCTGAAGATTGTCACAGGACTGCCCGGTGAAAGGTCCGACCCCACGATCCCGACGCAGCTTCAACGCGGCGACCATGGCACCAAAGGCCGTGCGCGGGCGCCAGGGGTGTTCGGCGTCATGAACAATATCCGGGTGCGTGGCGTCAAACCCTTTGGTTGCTGGATCGATATAATAACCGCCTTCGGTAACAGTGAGCGCGACGATGCGAATGTCGGGCTGCGCCATGCGTTCGATCAGCGCACCATTGCCCGCCTCGACCGGAACATAGTCGATCATCGCACCCACGACCTCCGCCGAAGACCCCGCCGGGTCCAGCTCGATCAGTGTGGTCAGGTAATCCTGCGCTTCGAACTTCAGACGCATCTCCTCATCATAGGGACGCACACCCGCGCCGACGATGGCCCAATCCTGTGCCTGCCCCATCTGCATCAGACGGTGCAGATACCAGGATTGATGCGCGCGATGGAAATTGCCGAGACCGATATGAACGATGCCCGGCGTGAGCGCGCTCCGGTCGTAGCCCGGGCGTTTGACCGTCTCTGGCAAGTCCTTGAGGGTTGTGTTCGATAGCTTCATGATACGTTTCACCTCAACTCATCCACTGGCCGCCATCGACGTTATACGTCTGCGCCACGATGTAATCGGCCTCGGGCGTGGCGAGGAACACGGCCATGCCGGTCAGGTCCTCCGCCCGGCCCATGCGCCCGAAAGGCACGGCCTCGCCCACTTCTTTTTTCTTTTGGCCCAAGGGCTTGTGTTCATATTTGGCAAAGAACGCATCGACCCCATCCCAATGCTCGCCCTCCACCACGCCGGGTGCGATGGCGTTGACGTTGATGCCGTAAGAGATGAGGTTCAGCCCCGCCGATTGGGTCAGGCTGATGACCGCCGCTTTCGTTGCGCAATAGACCGCCACCAAGGGCTCGCCGCGCCGCCCGGCCTGCGAGGCCATGTTGATGATCTTGCCGCCCTGCCCGCGCGCGATCATGTGTTTCGCCACCGCCTGCATCATAAAGAGCGGACCAGAGACGTTGATCGCAAAGGCGCGCTCAAAGTCGTCGCGGGTGATCTCGACGAGGGGTGCTGCGGTAAAGATCGCGGCGTTGTTGATCAGAATGTCGATGCCGCCGAGGCCTCCGACCGTCTCTGTCACTGCGCGTTCAATGCTGCCCTGATCCGTCACGTCAAGCTCGACCGCGATGGCCGCCGCGCCGATCTCGGTTGCGGCAAGACGCGCGCGCGCGATGTCGATGTCGGCGATGGCCACACGCGCCCCTTCCGCGACATAGGCCTTGGCAAATGCCAGCCCGATGCCGCGCGCCGCCCCCGTGATTAACGCAGTTTTACCCGACAGTTTCCCGGCAAGCCGCATCATGCGATCCTGAGCCCCTCGGCATCGAAGCGATGCAGATTGGCCTCATTCGGCGTCAACCAAACAGTGTCGCCATAGGATAGAGACACTTCGCCGGAGGCGCGCACGGTCAGAGGCTCGACCTGACCCTCGACCGTGACGTGAAAGAACGTGTCGGAGCCCAAATGTTCCGACACACCGATCTCGCCTTTCCACGTTCCGCCCTCGGTCGAAATTGCGAGGTGTTCGGGGCGGATGCCGATGGTGGTGGCATCATGTTTGGCCGCCTCTGCCCCGGTGATAAGGTTCATTTTCGGCGAGCCTATGAAACCCGCGACGAAGACATTGCGGGGGCGATTGTAGAGTTCGAGCGGCGAGCCGACCTGTTCGATATTGCCCGCGCGCAGAACGACGATCTTGTCGGCCATTGTCATGGCTTCGACCTGATCGTGGGTGACGTAGACCATCGTGGTGGCGAGGCGTTTGTGCAGCTCGGAGATTTCCAACCGCATCCCCACCCGCAGCGCCGCGTCGAGGTTCGAGAGCGGCTCATCGAACAGAAACGCCGCCGGCTCGCGCACGATGGCGCGTCCGATGGCGACGCGCTGACGCTGACCGCCCGAGAGTTGTCCCGGCTTACGGTCGAGGTAATCGGTGAGGTTGAGCGCCTTGGCCGCTCCCTCGATCCGGCGCTCCTGTTCGTCTTGCGGCAGACCCGCCATTTTCATCGGAAAGGCGATGTTTTTGCGCACGGACATATGGGGATAGAGCGCGTAAGATTGGAACACCATCGCGAGACCGCGTTTCGCGGGCGGCAGGTTGGTGGCGTCTTCGCGGTCGATACGGATCTGGCCGCCAGAGACATCTTCGAGCCCCGCGATCAGCCGCAACAATGTGGATTTCCCGCAGCCCGACGGGCCGACGAAAACCACAAACTCGCCATCCTCAATGGTCAGATCCAGCGGCGGAATGACTTCGATGTCTCCGAAGGCCTTGCGCACTTTATCAAGTGTGATGCGTCCCATGTCGAAGGTCCTTTTCTTATTTGACTGCGCCGAAGGTCAGGCCCCGGACGAGTTGTTTCTGGCTGAACCAGCCCATGATCAGGATCGGCGCGATGGCCATGGTGGAGGCGGCGGACAGTTTCGCGTAGAACAGGCCTTCGGGGCTTGAGTAGCTGGCGATGAAGGCCGTCAGGGGGGCCGCTTTCGCGGCAGTCAGGTTGAGGGTCCAGAACGCTTCGTTCCACGCAAGGATGATGTTCAACAACACCGTCGAGGCCATGCCGGGGATCGCCATCGGCGTCAGCACATGGATGATTTCTGAGCGCAAACTGGCCCCATCCATCCGCGCGGCCTCCAGGATTTCCCCGGGGATTTCCTTGAAATAGGTGTAGAGCATCCAGACGATGATCGGCAGGTTGATGAGCGTCAGAACGATCACCAGACCGATGCGCGTGTCGAGCAATCCGAGATCGCGGAACAAGAGGTAAATCGGGACCAACACACCAACTGGCGGCAGCATTTTGGTCGAGAGCATCCACATCAAAACGTCCTTGGTGCGCTTGGCGGGGACAAAGGCCATCGACCAGGCGGCGGGCACCGCGATGATCAGACCCAAAAGCGTCGAACCGCCGGAGATGATCACCGAGTTCATGAAGTGCCGGAAATAGTTCGAGCGCTCCTGCACCGTGGCGTAATTGTCCAGCGTCCAATGGAAATTGAACCAGACGGGCGGATCGGCGATGGCAGCGGCCTCGGTCTTGAACGAGGTCAGGATGGTCCAGAGGATCGGGAAAAAGATCGCGATGCCGATGGCCCATGCAAAGACGGTGGTGACGAGTTTGCGCCGGGTCGAAACGGAACGTGACATGAGTTCGCCTCCTTACGCGTCGAGGTTCTTGCCGATCATCCGCATCAGGAAGATCGCAACGATATTGGCGAGGATGATGGCGACGACGCCACCGGCGGAGCCACCGCCCACATCGAATTGCAGCAAGGACTGCATATAGATGAGGTAGGTGAGGTTTGTGGACGCCGTGCCCGGACCGCCATTCGTAGTCACGAGAATCTCGGCGAAGACCGACAAGAGGAAAATCGTCTGGATCAGGATCACCACGGTGATCGCACGCGCCAGATGCGGCAGCATGATGTACCAGAACCGCTTGATCCACGGCGCACCATCCATTTCGGCCGCCTCGAGTTGTTCCTGATCGAGAGACTGTAAAGCGGTCAGCAGGATCAGCGTCGCGAAGGGCAGCCATTGCCAACTTACGATGCCGATGATCGAGGCCAGAGGCGCCGAGGACAGAAAGTCAAAGGGCTGCAACCCCAACGCTTTGGCAGCATGGGCAAAGAGACCGTTCACCGGGTTCATGAACATGTTCTTCCACACCAACGCCGAAACGGTCGGCATGACAAAGAAGGGCGCGATGACCAGAATGCGCACGATGCCCTGACCGAAAAACGGCTGATCGAGCAAAAGCGCCAAAAGGATGCCGCCGATCACGGTGACCACCAGGACGCCAACCACCAGCGCGATCGTGTTCCAAAGCGCGGCAAAGAACGCAGGGTCCGTGAGGAAAAAGCGATAATTCGTGAGCCCGGTGAATTCCTCCATCCCCGGCATCAACAGATTGTAGCGCAGGAAAGAGAAATAGAGCGTCATCGACAGCGGGATCAGCATCCAGCCCAAAAGCAAAAGAACAGCGGGCAAGATCATGAGCCGCGCGCTCATGCGAGAATGTTTCGTGGCCATGTGATGTGCCTCGGCGATCAGAGGGAAAAAGGCGGGCCGGTACTAAAGACGCCGGCCCGCGAGGAGGACGGTTTACTTGATGTATCCGGCCTTCATCATCTCACGCTCGGTGAGTTTCTGGGCGTTGTCCAAAGCCTGTTCGGCGCTCATCTGACCGGCCAGAGCCGCTGAGAATTGCTGACCCACGGCAGTGCCGATGCCCTGAAATTCCGGGATCGCAACGAATTGCACGCCCACATAAGGCACCTCATCCACGGTCGGGTTCTTGGGGTCCGCGGACAGGATGGACTCAAGCGTCATCTTCGCGAAAGGCACGCTCTGATATTCCGGGTTCTCGTAAAGCGACTGACGCGTGCCCGGCGGCACATTGGCCCAACCTTCTTTCGAGGCGACGAGCGCAGTGTAGTCTTTCGACGTCGCCCATTCGACAAAGGCTTTCGCCGCGTCGACTTTCTGCGTGCCCGCCGGAATGCCGAGGTTCCATGCCCAAAGCCAGTTGCCACGCGGACCCAGACCATTGTCCGGTGCCTGCGCGAAACCGACGCTGTCGGCCACTTGGCTGTCGCTCGGGTTGGTCACGAAAGAGGCCGCGACGGTGGCGTCGATCCACATGCCGCATTTGCCGGTCTGGAACAGCGCGAGGTTCTCGTTGAACCCGTTGCCCGACGCGCCCGGAGGACCGTAATTGTTCATCAACTCAAGATAGTCGTTGAGCGTGTTGGCCCAGGCCTCGCTATCGAACTGCGGCTTCCAATCCATGTCGAACCATTTCGCGCCGTAGGAATTGGCCATCGCCGAGAGGAACGCCATGTTCTCGCCCCAGCCCGCCTTGCCGCGCAGGCAGATGCCGTAGACCTCGTTGTCCTTGTCGGTCATCGCGGCGGCGGCTTCTTTGATGAAGGCCCAAGTCGGCGCGTCGGGCATCTCAAGACCGGCCTTTTCCATCAGGTCGGTGCGATACATCACCATCGAGCTTTCACCATAGAACGGCGCCGCGTACAGCTCGTCATCGACGGTCAGGCCATCGCGGATCGCGGGCAGCAGATCGTCGACGTCATAGCTCTCCGGCAGATCGTTCAGCGACACAAGCCAACCACGCTCGCCCCAGATCGGCACCTCATAGGTCCCGATGGTCATCACGTCGAACTGCCCGCCTTTGGTGGCCACATCCTGCGTCACCCGTTGGCGCAGCACGTTCTCCTCCAACGTGACCCACTCCACCTCGATGTCGGGATGTTTGGCGTAAAAATCATCCATCAGACCCTGCATGCGGATCATGTCGCCGTTGTTGACGGTGGCGACCGTGATGGTCTCGGAAGTGGCCCCTGTCGCCAATGCAGCAAGAGCGCACGCCCCCATGAGGGCGCGGAAAGTCGTGTTCATGATATCCTCCCATTAGATTTGAGCATTTGCCCATATCATGAACTAATGCTCACCTATGTGCGCATTTCTGTCAAGACGCTTTTCCAAAACGCCCATAACGTCATCTTTCACGGGAAAGTTTAGTTAGAAATCAAATCCCTGGCGGTGCGCTCATCAGTGAAAACACCGGCCAACAACCCACCCCCCAGTGCCGCACGCAGCGCCGGAAGCTTGGAGTCGCCCGCCGCGACACAGTAAACCGGCATCTCCTGCACCGGCACTTGCACCCCGACCATGCGGTGATTCACCGGGTGATCGAGGTAGCGACCAGCACCGTCGAAAATATGGCCGCAAATCTCGCCGACCCCACCGGCAGCCCGCAGATCAGTCAGTTCTTCGGCGGTCAGAAACCCGTCCACATATAGCGGCGCGTCATCGCCCATCTGCCCGATACCGACGATGGCGAGATCGGCAGATTTCGCCAAGGCGCGCGAGGCCTTCACATGCGGCAGGGACCGATAAAGCACCAGCTCCGCGTCATCCCGCGCCGAGACCGGGGCGGACATCGGGTAATGCTTGGCGCGGGTCTTTTCCGCAAACCGCATGATGACTTCATAAAACGAGGCAGAGCCGTCCGGCGCAACATTGCCAATGAGCGACACCAGCTTGTGATGCGCGCCATCGACGGTGCGCAGATGTTCGACCACGGTCTTGAGCGTCCGGCCGGTGCCCAGCGCAAAGGTTTTTGACTGCCTGTCCTCGAAGAACCGTTCCAACACCGGCGCGACAAAGGGCGCCAGCCCGATCAGCGGATCGGCCCCCGCCCCGATCCCCGGCGAGACCCAGGCCGCCTCCAACCCGAACCGATCCTTGAGATCACGTTCCAATTCCAGACAGCGCGCAATCGGATGGTCGATCCGCACCCGGATCAACCCTTCGGCAGAGGCGCGCGCCACGAGCCGCTGCGCGCGTTGACGGGAAATGCCCAGCTCCTGCGCGATCTGGTCCTGCGTCATCCCGCCGACAAAGGACAACCACGCTGCACGCGCCGCCAAATCGCGCGGCGAGACATCGCTGTCCTCGGCAAAGCCTTGCACATTTCCTTTGGTCATGACCCGGATATTCCCCCGCAAAGATGCGATGTAGAATGAAAGAAATCCGCGAATGATGCAAACATGCGATGCGGCTCGGCCCCGTTTGCGCCGCTCAGATCGAGCCCGCGCAGGTGGCTTCCGCCGGTGAAGCGCCAGACGGTCATGCCCGCCGCCAATCCCGCCTGCACCCCCGCAAGCGAGTCCTCGATGACGAGGCAACGGCTTGGGGAGACACGGTTTTTCTCCGCGGCCAAAAGGAAAAGATCGGGAGCAGGTTTGCCGCGCGAGACCTCAGAGGCGGTGGTGCATCGCCCCTCGAAGAGATCGCTGAAGCCCACGATGCGCAACGAATCCGCCAAACGCGGCGGGCTTGAACTTGTGGCCAGGGCATAGGGTACAGAGAGCTGTGTGATCACCTCACGCACGCCTTGGATGGGGCGCAACTCTTGTTGAAAGGCCGCGATCAGACGCGCGCGATAGGCGGCTTCGAACCCCTCCGGCAAGGTCAGGCCGAACTCTTCGCGGATCTGTTGCATCACGACCGGATAGCTGCGCCCAAGGAAATGCCGCGCCACATACTCCGCGTCGATCTCGACCCCAAAGCCGGCCAATTCGTCGATCAACATGCGCGCGGAAATCACCTCGCTGTCGATCAGAACGCCGTCACAATCGAAGATCACCAGATCGAACATCGCCCCTCCGTCACGCTGGTTGCTGCGCGCCTTATGGCAGAGCGAATACCATCAGCCAAGCTCAAGCGTCGCCACACCGAACAGTGTTTCGGGATGGCCCGGCTGTGGCGGCGTGCCGCGATACATGCGGGCGGTCTCAAAAGTGGCCTGCCAGCCGAGCGACACGAGGCGATTGCAAAACGCGCCCTGCACGCCCGGCACGTCCAGAATGGCGCGTGTCTGGCCCAGCGCCCGTGCCACAGTGGACATCAGCGCCAGAGCCGCCTCGACATCAGGTGCAATCAGAGGTCCGATCTTGCAGCCGTCGCGACAGAGCCGCGCGGTGGCAAAACCGACCGGACCGTCAGGCCCGTCCAACACCACAGTGCGGCGGGTCTCCGTGTCGAAAAGCCAAGAGGACAGAAACCGGGGACGCAGAAAGCCATTGGCCAAGAGATCGAGCTGACCGAGATCGGCGGCCTCACGCGGACCAAGACCCCGCAGGCCCTCGCAGGTCACATCCGGCACAGGCCCCTCGAAGCGATGGGTGGCGCCGGTTTTCTCAAAACCGGATTTGGCATAATTCGCCTGTTGCTCCGCCACACCATCGAGACCGACAGTGCGCGTGCCTGCGTGCTCAAGCGCATGACTCCAGAGTTTCAGCCCGATCCCGCGCCCGCGATATTTCGGCTTACAAATATAAAGCCCTAAAAAGGCAAAGCCCGGCGAATGGTTTACGACCGAAATCGCCGCCGCCAAGCCGCTTTTCTTTTCCGCGACAAAGAAGCCGTCCTGATCGGCACATGCGAAGGCGTCTGCATCCTCAAGCCCCGGGTTCCAGCCCTCTTCGGCGGCCCAGTCGAGCATCGCCGCAACCTCTGCGGGGCTTGCGCCGCGCAGGATCAATTGAGCGCCTCTTTCAGGGATTTCGGCACAGACGGCTGATCGCGCAGATCGAGCGAGGTCAAAAGGTCCAGAAGGTGATGTTTCATCAATTCCTCTGCGGCAGCGCCATCCCGGCGGGCCAGCGCCTTGATCAGTGCATCATGGGCGTGGCTTTCACAAAGCGCCGTGCGCCGCTGCCAATAGAGCGCGATGATCAGCGATGAGCGCGACACCAGCTGGGCTATAAACTCCGCGACGGTGGATTGGTCGGCGATGCGGGCGATCTCGACATGGAACATGCCGGACAGGTGCAATGCGCGGCCCGTGTCGCCGGCGTGCAGCGCGGCATGTTCTTCGTCGATATGCTTTTGCAGAATTTTGATGTCTTCGGGCGTGGTACGTTCGGCGGCGGATTTCGCGGTGCGGGGCTCCAACAGAGACCGCGCCTCGAAAACCTCGCGCGCTTCTTTGACAGAAGGTTGCGCAACAAAGGCACCGCGATTGCGTTTCAACTCGACCAGACGGTCATGGGCCAGTTCCTGTAACGCGGCGCGCACCACGGTGCGGCTCACGCCGTAAATCTCACCGACCTCGTCCTCGCTCAGCTTCATGCCCGGCGACAGGCGATGTTCGTGGATGGCTATGGCAAGGCTCTCCGCGACCCTTGCGCTCCCGCTTTCCCTCTGATCCGCCTGACCCTGCATGTTTTTATCCTTCACACTCGACCGTTGTCCTAGTTTCCGCCCTCGCTTCCGATTCTCAAGTCTGGAAGGGAAATAATATTGTCTACGTCATTGTATACGATTTTAGCGCATAATTAATGCACTCTTATGTACGAAGCGCACAAACAGCAGGCATTTTATGCCCAGCGGCGCTGCAACTGCGAAAAAAACTTCGGCTCAGACAAAAACCGGACAAGCGTAAACCCATCGAAACGCAAGCAGCAGGTGAGATATGCGCTCTGGTAAAGACCTGGAACTCGTGGCACTGACCAAGCGCTATGGCGACACCACCGCCGTGGACGCGGTCAATTACGTCTTTAGGAATGGCACCTATGTGTGCCTTTTGGGCCCGTCGGGCTGTGGCAAATCCACGACGCTCCGGATGATCGCCGGGCATGAAAGCGTCACCGACGGCTCGATCCTCTTGGACGGTTTCGACATTTCGCACCTGCCGCCCGCCAAACGCGGCACGGCGATGATGTTTCAAAGCTACGCGCTCTTCCCGCATCTGAATGTGCGCGACAATGTGGCGTTTTCCTTGCGCATGAAAGGTGTCGACAAGGCCGAGCGCCATAAAGCGGCGGGCGAGATGCTTGAGCTGGTGCATATGACCGATTTCGCGGATCGACTTCCGGCGCAACTCTCAGGCGGTCAACAACAGCGTGTCGCCCTGGCCCGCGCTCTGGTGACGAAGCCCCGCGTCCTGTTGCTCGATGAACCGCTCTCCGCGCTCGATCCGTTTTTGCGCATCAAGGTGCGTGCGGAGTTGAAACGCATTCAACGCGAGCTGGGCATCACCTTCCTGCACGTGACCCATGGTCAGGACGAAGCCTTGGCTTTGGCTGACGAGATCGTGGTGATGAACAATTCCATCATCGAACAGGCCGGTCCCGCCCGCGAGGTGTGGAACACGCCGAAAACCGAATTCGTTGCGCGGTTCATGGGCGGTCACAATGTGATCTCTCTGGATGGCGCCAAAGTCGCGCTGCGTGCCGATGAGGTAAAGCTTGGCGATACGGGTTTGCCTGCGACCGTGACCTCCGTCGAATATCAGGGCGCTCATGTGGCGATGACTTCGATAACGGGCGCAGGCGAAGAGGTTCTGGCCCTCGTGCCCGAAAGCACCTTCTTTTCCAATCCGAAAAATCCGGGCGATGCGGTGAGCCTCGCCTGGGACGAGGGGCGGCTGCACCGCCTCCAAGCCTGATAAAAAACCACTCCAACAAGGGATGAACTTACATGTCTAAAATGCGTTACTCGCGGCGTGCCGTGCTCAAAGGCGGTGCCGCTGCCGTTGCCGCCTCGGCCCTTCCGGCGCCGATGGTCTGGGCCCAGGAAATCAAGGACATCACGCTGCGCCAATTCGGCACCGGCGTGTCGAACCTCAACGATGTGGCCAATAAGGTGAAAGAAGACCTCGGCTTCACGCTTGAGATGACCGCTCTGGATTCCGATTCTGTGACCCAGCGCGCCGCGACCCAGCCCGACAGCTTTGACATCGCCGACATCGAATACTGGATCTGTAAGAAAGTCTGGCCGACTGGCAACCTTCAGGCCATGGACACCTCGAAAATCGCCAATTACGACAAGATCGTCGGCATTTTCCGCAGCGGCAAACTGACGCCCGAAAGCACCATCGCACAGGGCACCGCACCGCATTCTGTGGGCTTCGTCGATGGCCCGGGCGGCACCTCCTTTGCCGATGAAGAGACCGGCTGGATGACCCTCATCCCGACGATCTATAACGCGGACACGCTGGGCATCCGCCCCGACCTGATCGGCCGTCCGATCGAAAGCTGGACCGAGCTTTTGAACCCGGAATTCAAAGGCAAAGCCTCGATCCTCGACATTTCCTCGATCGGCATCATGGATATGGCGATGGTCTGCGAAGCCATGGGCGAGATCCAATATGGCGACAAGGGCAACATGACCCGCGAAGAGATCGACAAGACCATGGCGATCTTCACCGAGGCGAAAAAGAACGGCCAGTTCCGCGCCTTCTGGAAGACCTTCGACGAGTCCGTGAACCTGATGGCCTCGGGCGAGGTTGTGATCCAATCCATGTGGTCTCCGGCGATCACCGCGGTGAAATCGCGCGGCATCGACTGTGTCTACCAGCCGCTGAAAGAGGGCTATCGGAGCTGGGGCGGCGGCATCGGCCTGTCGTCTTCGCTGTCTGGCATGGCGCTCGAAGCGGCCTACGAATACATCAACTGGTATCTCTCCGGTTGGGTCGGCGGCTATCTGATGCGCCAAGGCTACTACTCCGCAGTTCCGGAAACCTCGAAAGACTTCATGACCGAGAACGAATGGGGCTACTGGTTCGAGGGCAAGCCCGCGACCGACGTCATCACCTCCCCGACCGGCGACGTGCTGGCCCAAGCGGGCGACACGCGCGATGGCGGGTCGTTCTACGACCGCATGGGGGCTGTGGCCTGCTGGAATGCTGTGATGGACGAGAACCAATATATGGTTCGCAAATGGAACGAGTTCATCGCGTCCTAATGCAAAGAGGGGGCGCTGCCCCCTCCACCGTGCAGGCGTCACGCCTGCACGCCTCCTCCCCCGGGATATTTTGAGACAGAAGAAGGCACACGATGCTCAAGAACCGTCACATCCAGGGCTGGCTTCAGGCCTCGCCTTTGACCCTGATCCTGATCGGGTTCCTGATCCTGCCGATCATCACCATCGTGGTGGTGAGTTTCTGGCAGGCCACCGAGTTTTCGATCATCCCGGCGTTTACGCTTGAGAATTACGAATTCCTCTTCGGCTCTCCGGTGACCTACAAAGTTTTTTTCGCGACCTTTAAATATGCCGCGATCACATGGGCGCTGACCCTCGCGATCGGCTTTACGGTTGCCTATTATCTGGCTTTTCATATCCAGAACCAGACAACGCAGATCGCACTGTTTCTCTTGTGCACCATCCCGTTCTGGACCTCGAACATCATCCGGATGATTTCCTGGATCCCCTTTCTCGGGCGCAACGGCATCGCGAACTCCATGCTGCAAAGTTGGGGCGTGATTGATCAGCCGCTTGAATGGCTGCTCTATTCCGATTTCTCCGTGATCCTCGCCTTTGTGCACCTCTACACGCTCTTCATGGTCGTGCCGATTTTCAACACGATGACGCGGATTGATCATTCCTTGATCGAGGCGGCCCGCGACAATGGCGCCAGCGGATTTCAGACCCTAACCCACGTGATTTTGCCCCTCACGAAGCCCGGCATCATGATTGGAACGATCTTTGTGCTGACCCTCGTGATGGGCGATTTCATCACCGTGCGGTTTATGTCCGGGTCGCAAAAGGCCAACGTCGGGCGATTGATTTCGAACGACATTTCCCTGCTGCAATATCCGTCCGCCGCCGCCACCGCCGTGATCCTTTTGATCACCGTCTTGATCGTGATCGGCATCCTGTTGCGCTTTGTCGATATCCGAAAGGAGCTCTGAGCCATGGAAAAGAAATCCAAATCCTTCTACGTGCTCACCGCCTTCTTCGGATTGTTCATCCTGTTCCTCTACGGCCCGACGCTGACCATCGGCATCCTGTCGTTCCAAGGCCCCGGCGGCGGGCTTACATTTCCGATGCAGGGCACCTCGCTCAACTGGTTCCGCGAGCTGTTCCAAGAACAGGCCGTGGGCGACATCTGGGGCAGCTTCCGCCGCTCCTTCGCGCTTGGCCTCATGGTCATGGTGACGACCGTTGTGGTCTCTGTCATGGGTGGTTTTGCCTTCCGCAAACGCTTTTATGGCTCCGGCATCCTGTTCTACCTGATCATCGCCTCGCTGGTGATCCCCTCGATCCTGATCTCTCTGGGGGTCGGCCTGATTTTCAACCAATTCGGCTTGAAAATTCACTGGGCCACCTCGGGCTTTGGCTCGCAGCTCACCTGGACCCTGCCCTTTGGTCTGTTGATCATGTTCGCTGTGTTCAACCGCTTCGACAAATCCTTTGAAGAAGCCGCCCGCGACCAAGGCGCCTCCCCTTGGCAAACCGTGCGTTATGTGGTCTTGCCGATCATCGCGCCCTCGCTCATCGGGGTTGGCCTCTTTGGCTTTACGCTGTCCTATGACGAATTTGCGCGGACCCTGTTGACCGCAGGCTCCTACAACACGCTGCCTCTGGAGATTTTCGGCATGACGACCAATGTGACCACGCCAGTGATCTACGCTTTGGGCACGATGACCACGCTGTTCTCGCTACTGATCATCGGGGCGTTCCTGTTGACCGTCTGGGTGCTGGGCAAACGCCGCGCCCGGTTCGGGTCGGATGCGGGCAAAGGTGTCTGAGGCAAGCCGTGAAAATTCTCTTTCTCAACCCCAATTCCACCGAGGCCATGACCGAAAGTGTTGTGGCAACGGCCCGCGCGACCTTGCCCGAAGCGGAGATCCTCGGCTGGACCAACCATGATGGCCCGCCCGCCATTCAAGGCGCTGAGGATGGCGCGGCGGCTCTGGCCGGACAAATGGCGCTTTTGCCGAAAGCCCGCCTTGAGGCTGTCGATGTCATCGTCATCGCCTGCTTCGACGACACTGGCCTCAATGAGATGCGCGCCGAGGCGCATTGCCCGGTGATCGGCATCGGACAGGCGGCCTATCACATGGCGCTTTTGATGGGGCAAAACTTTGGCGTGGTGACCACGCTCGACGTCTCCCTGCCTGTGATCGAAACGAACATCCGAAACCAAGGCTTCAGCACCCAATGTCTCGGCATCAAAGCCAGCGGCATTCCGGTGCTCGACGTCGAAGAGGGCCGGCCCGAAGTGCTGGACCGGTTGGCCGAGAACATCCGGAGCATGGGCGATGCGGGCGCCTCGGCGATCATCCTCGGCTGTGCGGGAATGTCGGCGCATCACGCGACGCTCTCCGAGCAAACCGGGCTGGTGCTGATCGACGGGGTGCGGGCGGCCACCGCACTGGCGCAAGCCATGGGGCGGATGCAGCAACACGCGGGTTAAGCCTTTAGTGCGAACTGAGCCAGGCCGCATTGCCGCGCGCCAAGAGACTGTCCTCCGGGATGTCGGGCAGGCTTTGCGGCACAGCCTGCTTTGCCACAGTCACAGAGCTCTCGAAGTCGAGCCCCAAGATGCGCAGCATCGCCGCCACGAAGGCCTCTACATCCACCGCTTCTCCGGCCATGATCCGCCGCAGGATCGCGATGGTGCCGACTTCGAGCATGTCGAAAATCAGGCTCTCCGGCACGTCCTGAAACGCACCGCACGCAATCCCGTCGGAGATGAATCGCGGCCCGGTTTCACAAAGCACAGCGGCAAAACTGAAACTGCGCCGCCCGAGACGCGCGGTGAATTCGAGGAACAATGTGTTCCGCCGGGCGATCTCGATGAACACGTGAATGCCATGGGCAATGCGCTCCGCCGGTGGCTGGCTCAGGTCGACGGAGTCCTTGACCAGCAAAACCACCTCGCGCCCAAGCGCAATCCGCGCCGTTTCCAACGCGTCTTCGATCGTGTCGAAATAGTTGTAAAACGTTCCCCGCGACACGCCCGCGCGGCTCACCACATGGTCGATCACCGTGCCATTCAGGCCGCGTTCGGCAAAGACCAAAATGGCGGCTTCGATCAACCGATCCAGCGTCTTTTGTCGCCGTTCTTGGCCGACCCGCGTGCGGTGATCTTCTTTCGGATGCTCGTGCCTCTCGCTCATTTTTCCGCCTCAGGTTTGACGCCGAACACGATGCAATAAAGCGCGGGCGCGAACAAAAGTGTGATCAACGTCCCCGCGATGATGCCGCCCATCATGGCAAAGGCCATCGGCCCCCAGAACACCTGACGCGAGATCGGGATCAGTGCCAAAGAGGCCGCCGCAGCCGTCAAAAGGATCGGACGCGCGCGGCTGTCGGAGGCCTCAAAGACAGCCGCCCAGCGCGATTTACCCTCGCGGCGCAAATCCTCAATCGCCTGAATCAGGATGATCGAATTGCGGATCAGGATGCCGAACAGGGCCAAAACCCCCAGTAGCGCCACGAAGCCCATCGGCGCCCCCGCCGTCAAGAGCGAGGCAACCACACCAATCAGCCCCAAGGGAGCCACGGCCATGACGACGAACATCAGGCGGAAGCTCTGCACCTGTATCATCGTCAGCGTCAGAATGATCAGCAGCATGATCGGCATCACCGCCATGATCGGCGCCTGACTGTCGGCGCTGCTTTCCACCGTGCCGCCGACCTCGACCGTATAGCCGCGCGGCAATGTCTCGGCGAACTCCGCCACGATGGGGGCGAGATCATCGACAATCGTGGCCGGCAGATCGTCATTGGCAATCGCCGCCTTGACTGTGATCACCGGCGCGCGGTCTTCTTGGCGGATCAACGGCTGTTCGGTGACCCAATCGAGCGTCGCAATGGAGGACAGCGGGATGGCCACGCCTTGAGTGTTGGCGAATTGCAGGTTCTCGAGCGCAGTGAGCGTTTTGCGATCCTCTTCGGCGCCCCGGATTTCGACATTGATCAGGTCGCGGTTCTGGCGGATTTGGGTCACCGTCGAGCCCTCGAAGAGCGACGACAGAACCCCCGCAACATCGGATTGGGTCAGACCCAATTGCCGCAGACGCGCCTGATCGAGATCGACCCGCACCACCCGCGTCGGCTCATTCCAATCGAGGGCAATCGCCGTCAGCCGATCATCCGCCGCAATCGCCGCCGCAAACCCTCGCGCATGATCGCGCAGCTCGGCATAATCCGGCCCGGAGACCCGGTATTGCACCGGCTTGCCGACCGGTGGACCCATCTCAAAGGTCTTGGGATAGAATTCCGCCGCGGGCAACGCCTCGGAATAGGCACGGATTTTCGCAATCAACCGATCCCGCGCCTCCAGATCGGGCGTCATGATCAAAAGCTGGCCAATGTTGGGGCCGGGCGTGAGAGATTCGAGCGTCAACACGACACGCGGCGCGCCCGTTCCGGCATAAGAGGTCCAAAAGCTCACCTCGACTTGATCCTTCAGCCAGGTCTCGAAACTGGCGATGGTGCTGTCCGTGGCATAGATGCTCGCGTTCTGGCGTAGGGTGACATCGACCACGACTTCGGGGCGATCCGAGCTTGGGAAAAACTGTTGTTCCACTTTGCTCATCCCCACGACCGAGAGGCCGAAAACGACGAATGTCAAAAGCACGGTGAGGAATTTATAGCGCATCGCCAGCCGCAACATGACGTGGAACCGGCGCCGCAGCCAGCCGGGCTCGCCGTCATGATGCTTCCACTTCTTTGGCAGGAAGGTGGCGCCCAGCACAGGCGCGAAAAGCACGGCGACGATCCAGCTCAGCACCAGAGAAATCGCGATCACATAGAACAGCGTGCGGGTGTATTCGCCCGCCTGCGAACTATTGAGCCCGATGGGAATGAACCCCGCCGTGGTGATCAGCGTGCCGGTCAGCATCGGCCAGGCAATCGAGGTCCAGGCATAGGACGCCGCCTTGCGCCGCCCCTCGCCCAGCTCAAGCCGCGAGATCATCGTCTCGATCGCAATCATCGCGTCATCGACCAACAGGCCCAGCGCAATGATGAGCGCCCCGAGAGAAATCCGCTGCAACGTGATGCCCAGCATCTCCATGCACACGAAAGTCAGCGCCAGCACGAGCGGGATCGTCAGGCTGACGACAAAGCCGGCGCGCATGCCCAAAGACACGAAACTCACCGCCAAAACGATCACCACCGCCTCGATCAATGCCTTGACGAAATGCCCGACGGAGTCGTCCACCACCTTCGGCTGATCGGCGACGTGATGCATATCGATCCCCATCGGCAAAAGCGCAGCCTGCTCCATCATCGTGCGGTCAAGTTCCTCGCCGAAATCGAGGATATTGCCGCCGTCCAGCATGCCGATCTTGAGGCCGATGGCAGGCTCGCCGTTAAAGCGGAACAGCTCGCTCGGCGGATCGTCATAGCCCTCGGAAATCTCGCCGACATCCGAAAGCGTGAAGAAAATATCGCCCGAGCGCAAAGGCGCCTGCGCCAGCGCTTCGACGGTGTCGAACTGGCCGGTGACGCGCAGCAGGATGTTCTCGTCTTCTGTGGAAATCATCCCCGAGGGCACGATCTCGTTCTGCGCCGACAGGGACGACAAAACCGCACCAGCGTCGAGGCCAAAGGCCGCCAGACGACGCGCGGAGAATTCGAGGTGAATCACCTGATCGCGGGTGCCGAACAGCTCGACCTTACCCGCCGCATCGAGGCTTTGCACCACATCCCGGATGTCCTCGACATAGTCTTTCACCTCTTCGGGCCGGAACCCGTCGGAGGTGAAGGCATAGATCGTGCCGAACACATCGCCGAAATCGTCATTGAAGGAAAAGCCTTGAAATTCCGAAGGAAATTCAGGGCGAATGTCGGACATCATCTGGCGCACGCGGGTCCAGGAGGGCGTAATCTCGCTGTTGGGCACATCGTCGCGCAGATCGACATAGACCATGGAAATGCCGGGATAAGTCACGGAGCGCGTGCCATCGAGCGTCGGCAATTCCTGCAATTTGCGCTCGATCCGGTCGGTGACCTGCGTCACGGTCTCCTCGGCAGTCGCGCCCGGCAGGCTGGCGGTGACGATCATGGTACGGACGGTGAAAGACGGGTCCTCTTCGCGCCCCAAACGCATGTAACTCAAAGCGCCTGCGACCACCGCGACGAGCATCAGAAACCAGATGAAGGAGCGATGCCCCAGCGCCCAATCGGACAGGTTGAACCCTTTCATTGCAAACGCTCCCCGACCTCTTGGCCGTCTTCCAATCCGTGAACCCCGTGGGTGATGATCTCGTCGCCTTCTGCGAGGCCTTCTTTGATCACGATGCGATCCCCGACCTCGGCGCCCAGCATGACGGGCGTGAAATGCGCGACCCGCGTGTCGCCCTCTGCCGTGACACGCCAAACGCCCGGTGCCTCAGTCGTTCCGCCAATCGCCGTTTGCGGCAGGGTCATCACAGGCGCTCTGTCGCTATTGTAGCTCGCCGTGATCAGGGTGCCGATGCGGTAGTCCTCCGGCGGATCGATCAGGATCAGACGCAGCCGCCGCGTGTCGAGACTGGTCTCCGCGACCGGTTCGATCACGCTCAGCTCCGCTTCGACCGGCGCCACACCTTCGGCGCGGTGATAGACCGTGAAACGCGCATGCGCTGGGATGATCGTGGCAAAGCTTTCCGCCACATCGATGATCGCCTCACGCCCCATAGGGTCGGCGATTTCCATCACGCTCACACCCGGGCTGACCATCGTGCCCGGTTCGACATCCGTGCTCAAAACGATGCCGTCACGCGGCGCGATCAATTGGCCATAGCCAGCCGCCTCGCGCGCGCGGACCAGATCGGCGCGGGCACTTTCCGCTTGAGCCACGGCGGCATCGCGGGCGGCACGCGCCGCCTCGATCTGGGCCGTGGTGGCGACATTACGGGCCAAAAGCGCCGCGACACGATCATACTGCGACTGCGTAAATTCCGCCTGCGCCTCGGCCGAGGACAGAGCCGCCTCAGCCACCGCAACATCTTGCGCCAACGTGATCTGATCCAGCGTCGCAAGCCCCTGCCCCGCCTTGATCCGGTCCCCCGCTTCGACATTCATCGCGGCCAAACGTCCGCTGGTCTGAAACGCCAATGAGGCCACATCCTCGCCCCGGATCACGCCAGAGAACTGCCGTTCGACGGAAGGATTCGCGGAGACGTATTCAGTGACAACCGGGCGCAGGCCTTCGACCACAACCTCGGAGGTTTGAACCGGGCCTGCGGCCAACAGGGGAGTGGCCAAGCTGAGAAAAAGGCCCAAAGCGATCCGTTTCATTGTGTCGCCTCCATGCTCTGAACTTTGCGCCCATCGTACAAAAGATGCGACCCGGCGCCGACGACGAGATCGCCGTCATGCAGCCCCTCGGACAGTTCGATTTGCGTATCGTCATACCCCGCAATCGTTACCGGCATCAGGGACACGGTGAAACCAACGGGGTCGACAAGCCAGACAGCGGGCCCCTCGGCATTGGCGCTCAGCGCCGTCCAGGGCAGCACGATCCGGGTGTCCGTCATGACCGCAGCGCGACCGGAAATCGACGTGCCGATGGGGATATCTTCGGTCCGTTCGACCGGAATATCGGCACGTATTTCGACGGTCCCGGTGGCGTTCAAGACGGGCAAAACCTCTGTGACCGTCGTGATGAAAGGCGGCAGCGGGCCGTTCGGGTCCAACTCGACCTCACGCCCGCGCATCCGCGACAGACCGGCCGCATCGGGGGCGAGGAAAATGGCCTGCAAGTCGCCTTCAGGCGCGAGCTGCACCACGGCTTTGCCGGCGGAGACCACCTCGCCAAGGTCTACAAAACGATCGGTGACGATGACATCGCGCGCGGCGCGCAGGACGGTGTCGTCCTTGGCCTGTTCCGCCGTTTCCAAAAGCGCTGCGGCCTGATCCCGCGTGGCTTTTGCGGCCAGATAGCTTTGCTGCGCCTCGTCATATTGCGCCTGTGTGCCGACGCCGCGATCCAAGAGGCTCTGGGCACGGGTGCGCGCCTGATCCGCCTGAACAAGCGCGGCCTCTGCGGCATCAAGATTGGCCTTGGCTGCGTCCAGCTCGGCCACAATATTGGTCGGATCGATCCGGGCGATCACCTCGCCTGCTTTGAAATGCATGCCGATCTCGGCGTTGAATACGTCGATCTGGCCACCACGCCGAAACGACGCCGGAAAGCTGTCGGAGGCCTCGACCGATCCCACCAGCCGCAACTCCTGTTCGATGGGGTGCGACTGAGCCTTGATCAGTTCGACGACCACAGGCGTTTCCGCGAAAGCGGAGATGGGAAGCAACGCTATCGCGAGCCATCCGACTGTTTTTCCAACTGTCTTTCGCGGGGTCATGTCCGTCTCCTGACATTTTTGCGGCCGCAACATTGGCCGTCGCCTTGATATGCACTTTGGTCTATGTCTTTCAAACATTAGAAATGACACTTCCGTCAATATTAAATTTGATCGCATTTCCTTTTGTGAACGCGATGCTCTTCGAGATCTTTTATAATTTCATCTACAGATAAAGTTGACAGAAAAACTAAGGTTTAATATCCAGAGACAAGGACCGAAGCATTTCGGCGAGTCGCGTGGACAACGCGGCATCCTTGGCAAGCAGAGACGAGACACGTCCAGCCAGTCTTGGTGATTTTAACCGCGCGATAAACGCACCGCCCACCCGCAAGGCAGGCGGGTCAATATGACCGATGAAACCGACAAGACCGTAAAGGCCTCTGATATGAACGCACATGTAACTTCGATGACCGCAGATGCAGGTCAACTCCCCCCCGTCGATGCCCGTAGCCTGATTGCCGATGGCAGCACGCGCCAGATCAATCTGGACGGCCAGCTTTACACCCTGCGCATTACCCGCGCCGGAAAGCTGATCCTGACCAAATGACAGCGCATCAGCTGAAGGCGCAGATGCGTCCCGCATTCGGAGAGATGAGAAAAGCTTTGCGCTTCATCTCTTCGATTGCGACGCGTGGGTAGGGCGCGAACTCCCCTCCACAGGAGAGGCTGCGTCCCGTCTCTGCACAGGTATCCGTTAACATGTGCATGTTAGCGCACACCAATGTTCGTTTCTTGACCTTGAGGCAACTTGCCGCACGTGAGAAGAGCGCGGTGTTCATTTGTGCCACGTGATCGTCTTGGGGAGGAGGGGCGATCATTTTACGCGGTTCAAATGACAGTGAAAACACTGTCTCTTAGGATATGAAATGACCGAAGAAACCTCCTCGAAGCAGTCATGGACATGGCTGCTCGTCCTGCTTGGCGCAGTATTGGCGCTGGTGGGAATCGGACTGGCTGGCGGCGGCGTGATGCTGATCACGCGCGGCGGCAGCTGGTATTATCTGCTCATGGGCCTCGCACTTGTGGCCTCCGGCGTTCAGATCATGCGCGGCTCGCCGAGCGGCACGATCATCTACACCATCGCCTTTGCCCTCACCGTGGTCTGGGCGTTCTGGGAAGCGGGCCTCGATTTCTGGCCGCTGCACGCCCGGATCTTTACCTTCCTGATCATCTTCATGCTCATGATGGCGCTGCATCCGCTGACGCTCAAACGCGCCGGCCGTGCGCCGATGACGGGACCGTTCCTCGGCATTGCCGCGGTGTCTCTGGTTGTCGTTCTGGGCATGGTCTGGGGCATGTTCCAGCCGCATGGTCAGCATAATTTCGAGATTGCTTCGGGGGAAACACCCGTCGCCGAAGGCGCGCCGACGGATTGGAGCAGCTATGGCTCCACGCCCGACGCCACGCGTTTTGCGGCGCTGGATCAGATCACGCCCGACAACGTCGACGAGCTTGAGGTCGCTTGGACCTTCCGCACTGGCGACATTCCGGACTCCCCCAATGGCGGCGGCTCCGAAGATCAGGGCACCCCATTGCAAGTCGGTGAAGACCTCTATTTCTGTTCGCCCAATAACATCGTGATCTCCGTGAACGCGACGACCGGCGAAGAGAACTGGCGTCATGATTTCCCGACGGACACCCGCACCTGGGTGCGGTGTCGCGGTCTGGCCTATCTCGACACGTCTATTCCGCTCGAACAGCCGACCGTCGAGGGCGCAACACCTGTGACCCCGTTCAACCTGCCGGAAGGCGCCGCCTGTGAAAAACGCATCTACATGAACACCATCGACGCGGTGCTCGTGGCTTTGGATGCCGAAACCGGTGAGCTTTGCGAAACCTTTGGTGACGCGGGCATGATCGACCTGAAACAGGGCCTGGGGGACGCGCAAGCGCCGCTCTACTCGCTGACCTCTCCGCCGCTTCTGGCGGGCTCCACCATCGTTGTGGGCGGACGTGTTGCCGACAACGTGGCGCTCGATATGCCGGGTGGTGTGATGCGTGGCTTTGACGCCATCACCGGCGAGATGAAATGGGCTTTCGATCCGGGCAACCCCGAAGATCGCAACGCGCCTGCCGACGGCTCCGCCTATACGCGGTCTACACCGAACGTCTGGGCGCCGATGACCTATGACGCGGCAAGCAACACCGTGTTCATGCCGGTCGGCAACGCCGCCATCGACCTCTGGGGTGTGGAACGCACGCCGGAAGACGAGAAATACGGCGCCTCCATCCTTGCCCTCGACGCCACCACCGGCGACGAGAAATGGGTCTATCAGACCGTGCACCACGATCTGTGGGACTTTGACGTGCCGATGCAGCCGACGCTGATCGACTTCAAAGGCACGCCTGCGCTGATCTTTGGCACCAAGGCCGGGCAGATCTTTGTGCTCGACCGTGCGACGGGGCAACCGTTGACCGAGGTCACAGAGATCGACGTCAAACCGGCGACTATTCCGGGCGAAAAATACGCCCTGAAACAGCCGCTCTCCGTTGGCATGCCGCAAATCGGGGCGCAAACTCTGACCGAGAAAGACATGTGGGGCGCGACCCCGTTCGATCAGATGATGTGTCGCGTGATCTTCAAAGGCTATCGCTACGAGGGTCTCTACACCGCGCCGGACACCGATTATTCGCTGTCCTTCCCGGGCTCGCTTGGCGGGATGAACTGGGGCGGTCTGTCCTATGACCCGACCGCGAACACCATCTTCATCAACGACATGCGTCTGGGCCTCTGGGTGCATATGATGGAACAGGACCCGGATGCTGCGGCCTCCAATGGCTCCGAAGCCGTTAACACCGTGATGGGTGGCGTTCCGCTCAAAGGTACGCCCTACTCCGTCAACAAAAACCGCTTCCTCTCGCCGCTGGGCATTCCCTGTCAGGAACCGCCGTTCGGCACGCTGACCGCCGTCGATCTCGACACGCAGTCCGTCGCCTGGGAGGCGCCGCTTGGCACGGTTCAGGACACGGTTCTTTTCGGCATGAAGATGCGTCTTCCGATGCCTGTGGGCATGCCGACCATCGGCGGGTCTCTGTCGACGCAGGGCGGTCTGGTGTTCTTTGCCGCCACGCAAGACTACTGGCTGCGTGCCTTTGACAGCGCGACTGGCAAAGAGGTCTGGAAAGTCCGCCTGCCGGTTGGCTCGCAAGGCACGCCGATCTCCTACGTTTCTCCGGAAGACGGGCGTCAGTACATCGTGATCTCTGCTGGCGGTGCCCGTCAGTCGCCGGATCGCGGCGATTACCTGATCGCCTACGCCCTGCCGCAAGGGTGAGGATACGGACGCTGGCCGGTTCTCGCGACGGGCCAGCACATCTCCCCTTCGGCTGAACGGCATTTGGGGACACGCACAAAAAAACGCGCCAGATAATCTCTGGCGCGTTTCTCTTTGTCAGGACCTATTCCAGACCGATCAGAATTCGAAGACCAGCTTCATACTGACCGACGTGGTTTCAACCGATCCGATCTTTTCATAGGCGTATTCGGCGTTGAACCGCGCGCCGCTGTCGGTATCGACAGACATGATCGACAGGCCCAGCCCGGCACCGCAATCTTCCTCTGTTGTGCCCATATCGACCCATTCACAGCTCAGCTTCGGCTGAAGCGCAAAAGAGGTCTGGGTCAGCTCGGCACTCAAGCCATCAAACGGAACGATGAATTCGGGGACAAAGCTCAAACGCCCGGTAATCCCCCCCCGATCTTAGGTGGATGCGGAAGTAGAATTTTCTCGGCAGGATGAACGAGGAGCTTCCGATGAAGAAGACAC